>JAUZPR010000110.1 GCA_030705825.1 Bacillota bacterium
TCATCAATTCTGGTACCGCCTTCGTCAGTATCATATGCAGTAATTTTCACTATGATAGGGTAGCTGCCTACCCGTTTTCTTGCTTCATAAAAGATTTCTTTAATTATTTTAAAACGCTTTTCAGTACTTCCTCCCCAGTTATCTACCCTTTGATTAAGCCTTGGAGATAGGAATTCAGATAACAGGTAGCCATGGGATGCCTGGATTTGAACTCCATCGAAGCCAACTTCCTTGGCTTTTTGGATACTGATGGCGTAACTTTCTATTACTTCTCTAATATCCTCAGTACTCATTTCATCTGATTTTTGCCCTTTATTATATTGGTAACTGGATGGCGAAAGTGCATTTCTGCCGATAATGACAGGGTTGTTTTTCCCACCCCCGTGTCCTAACTGCAAAATTATAGGAGTGTTGTATTTTTTCATTTCATTAATTATACTTTCCCATTTTGAGCAATCCTCAGCTGAATTAAACATGGGCATGTTAGTAGAGGTCTTACCAAACCGGTGCACTCCTGCAAACCCTGTAACTATAGCTCCAACTCCGCCCATTGCCAGATTAATATATATGTTTTTCAATTCCTCGTTAGGAATTGCAATTCTTTCATGGGTTGCTGAACGTATTATACGGTTTTTCAGCTTTATACCCGCAATATTGGCCTCTTTAAAAATATCCATTTAAATTCCCTCCATTATAATACTGTACTTAATCATTAATAGCCTATTTTTGTGCAATTATATCTGATATAGATATGTCCGGGTGGTGATGTCTCCTGCTTTTTGGTGTAATTTCGCCATTTTGGATAGCTGACTTTGGACACCAATGAAGACAAGCGAGACAATAATCACAGTTTTCTCCCCAAGTAAGCTTATTTTGAGTAAGTTTAAGATTATCCCTGGGACATACATCTACACAAATACCACACATGTCACAGTCATCGGTTTGTCGAAATTTTTCAACAACCTTATAAACATTCCTATGTGCGTAAATCAACTTCTCACTAATATCTTTATCACTTTCATCATACTGTCCCTCAATTCCAACAGATTCTCTTTTCTTAATACACTTGGCAATCTCTTTTACCTTTACTTTTTCTTGAACGAATCGTTTGCTGTTCTCATCTTCCGAAAACGTTAAATCCTTTAAGAGTATATACTTTCCGCCCATGGCAATTGAAAACCCTGCATCTAACTTTCTGCCCTTTTGTTCCAAAAGCGAATTCAAATTGAAAATTGAATTGTAAGGTTTCACAGCAAATAAACAAACCGCAAAAATATAAGTGCTCTTAATTAACGCCTTCCTGATAAATTCCTCAACCATTGGTGGAATATGATGAAGCCATGCCGGATAAACCACTCCGGCAATATCGGCATCTACGGCTATTGTTTCCTGGTGCAGCAGCTTCATAATTGGTATAGCTTCTACATCCCCACCAATCTCCTGTACCAAATCACGCGTGACAGCAAGACTGTTTCCTGTTCCAGTAAAGTAATAAATAACAGTTTTCATTCCCCTGACCTCCTTTAAGCTATTCTATAAAATTGCTATTCATCTTTTTCAGCAGATCCAATAGAGTTTGCTTTTCAGGTTCGGTAAATCCAACAAACGCAGTAGTGATAAGTTTCTCCGATATACAGTTGAATTTTCCTTCCATCTCCCAACCTTTTTCAGTAAGCAAAATATATGTTTCTCTTGAATCATTTACACCTTTTTGTCTTGTGATTAAGCCTGAATTGCAGAGGCTTTTCACAAGGTATGTGACAGTTGATTTGTCTTTGTTGATAATATCTGCGATTTCTTTCATCTTTAACTTTCCTTGACCCCGATATAGTGCTCCCAAGATCGCTCCATGAGAAGATATGATTCCTTCAAGTCCAGCCTTATTCAGCTCGTTTTCGAGAAATGCGGAAGAGTTTCTTCGTATTTTACTTATCAAAGCTATAATTTGATTTGAATTCATTTTAGCCTCACAATAGTTTGATATTAAACTAATATAAATTATAGTTTGATATCAAACTATTGTCAAGAAAGAATTGTATTTTTATCCAAAAAACGTATTAATACATTAATAGCATTCTCATACCATCACTATTACAATAAAGACACCAATTATTAATGAGGGTTTGTTCATGCGTTCAGTTTCTTTAATTCAATTTCTGCCACAGAGTTGCCACATTTTATTAATGTGAAGTATCCGATAACCATATTAGGAAAAATAATAACAGGCATTATCGGCCACTTGAAAGGATCGTGATATTAATGAATATTTCTTCTGTTTCATCATCGACAAGTTCTCCTTATTCGCCAGTCAATAACACTGATGATATAACGCAGTTGGAGAAGCAAAAGGCAAACCTAGAAAAGGAATTACAGAAAGAAAATCAAAGCAAGGATGATGCAAAAACAAAGGCACAAAAGGTTAAACAGATCCAGATGGAAATTCAGCAGATTGATACCCAAATACAGCAAATGAAGTCTGGAAAATCCGGGCAGACGCAAAATGCAGGAAAAACACAAATGCTGTCAAGTCTAACTCAAGCTAAACCGCCAGAGGGCATGAATAATTCTGCTAAAATTTCGGGGTCAAGTAAGGATAATTTAACCGACAATAAGATTGATGTGCAAGTGTAACAAATAAAAGGCTTAAACAAATTGTTTAAGCCTTGATGTCTTACTTTTACCCCAATAAGCATCTGAATAATTTGGGTCGATTCCTATTAAAATAATAAAGTTTTCTAAAGCACTTTTGTAATTTTCTAGTTCATACATTTACATAAAAATGTACGATATGTTAATATTTTCTTTAGGATAAGTAAAGGTAAATAACATTTAGGTTCCCTATTGTTAACATATGATTATAGCTATTTTAATAATTTTAGTTTTTATAATACTAAATGTCCCCTCTTTTCAGCAACTGTAATTGTTGCTTCTATACCAGAGTTAAACTGAAGGTAGTCACTCTCAATACCATCACTGAATATTACTCCGTTCTCCGGCATTTGGGATAATATCTTAAGAGGGTTCCCTTTGGTTACTTTTCCGAAGACAATATCTGTTCTAGATGTTCTGCTTGGAAACGGCTCGCGGACAGAAAAATATAAGTAATCAATATCCCACGGTAAGCTTCTTTCCTGCTGTACCTTTATTTTCTTATCTGAGACTCCATTTACTATGTTTGTTGCTCCTGCAAGTATACTCTTTAACCAACCGGTTGAGCCAAGTCCTGTTGATACAATAATTCCGCTTGAAGACTGATATTCATGCCGCTCTCCCAATTGGATATGATATCTTGAGGATATATGCGTTCGTTGCCCAATGAACAGGTCATTAACAGCGTAAATAATCTGACCATCATTTAAAGCAGCCTTAGCCATGGAAACCTCTTTTATCTGCCTTCTCTTTTTAAAAACATCCTGAATTATCAGCTTCAAATCAGCAACTGTAAATGGAAGCAATACGCCATCCCACCTGGCAGGGTCTGGATTTACTGCAATCAGCTGCTGGTTCGAAAGGTACTTTAAAGTATTTGCGACAAGCCCATCCTGACCTATAACTATTACAATATCATTATCCCCGAATATGAAATTCGGCACATATTCCCTATCAACAACCTGAACCCTTCCAAGTACAATTAACTGGTTATATGCTTCAGATATAGCCTTCTTATACTGTACATCTTCGGAAATATAATCTGAAAAATCGCTGCCCATGTGTTCAATATAAAACTTTGCCTGAGCAATGGTGTTATACCTTGTAATCAAATCTTCAAGCCTTGTTCTTCTTTTTATCAGTACTATCTTATTTTCAGTTAATCTTTCCATAATTATTTTGATTCCTTAATCAATTCCTGAAGCAAATCGGGTGATATATTTAGCTGGCCTATCTGTCCTGCTTTTTCAGCTAATTCCTGGAATGCTATTGCAATAAGTTTATTTGGCTGCATACCTATGCTGGCAAGTGACTGAATTACATTTGGGTCTATCCCATCCAAGGCTTTCATAACTGCAGATAATTCGTAGGCTTTTGCTTCAGCTTCTGCTTTCGAATTCTGGACTACGAGCTCAATAAGGTCTTTTTTCTTCTCCTCCAGAGTAGTTTCAAAATTCATCTGTTCCTCTTTAAGTTGATTTTGCTTCTGCTGAACAGCTCTTTCCGCCTCTATCTGAGTTTCCCTTACCTGTTTTTTCTTATTTTCAATTGCAATTTCCGTATTGAATTCATTTTCCTTTACACGCCTTTCCTGCTCTATAGACGCATTCCGTCTTTCATAAATAGCCTCATCAGCTTTCTTGAGGATTTGCTCTCTCGCTTCTGCTTCCAAGGCTCTGGAAGTCTCCTTATTCGGAAGGATAGCAAGTATTGAAAGCCCTAATATCTCTATTCCGAGAAGGTTTATCTCTTCATTCTCTCTGATTTCGTTCAATATGACTTTTGCCAGAGTTTCACTGGATTTAATAGCATCCTTTAGTTGTAAGCCTTCCAGCGTTTTCTTAGTTAGCACTCTTACTATGTTTATAACCCTTTGTGGCAGCTTTTGAGAATCGTCGGAAGCATACCCCTTGCCTCTCATATCAAGGGTATAATTGAGAAGTTCTGCAATCTTCTTTTGATCAACTATCCTGAATGTAATCTGTCCTTGAACTGTCACAGTTTGAAAATCCGAAGTTACCTCCTCAAATATGAAAGGTGCATCTACGCTTCCTACCGGTACAACAACAATTGACGTATTAGGAGCATAGTAGTAAAACGATATTCCTGCACCTTCCTTTACTATTTTACCGTTCCTGTACTTTAAAACATACTCACTTGGCTGGAACTTAATAAACCTGAATCCGAACATTATTTGACCCTCCTTTATTAATCGTTAGTTTTTTCAATTACTACAATACAAGTACTATCTGGCAGCCTTGCCGGACTTCTGTTTTCATCAAAAAACTCAACTTTTTGAGACAATGCTATGGTATATCCTTCCTGCAGGAAATGCTTAAACTCAACTATCCTTGCATCAGTACCTAAAACGGAAGTAATAAACTCTTTAAACCCACTTGGCGTAAAATATCCGAATTGCTCATTTACCTCATGTACATATGACTTTTCTCCCCAAGTATAAGTATAAAGAAACTCCATAGCATCATTTACCGGCATAAGTACTTCATTCTGTCCAATCACTGTATACTCAATCTCTCTACCTTTAAAGTCCTTGGCATACCTCTCCAGGAACTGCATACCTTCCTCTGATAAAAACCTAATTATTCTTTTTTCATAAGCGGGTTCCGTCATAATGCCGTCACGGATAATTATCCTCCCACCTGCCGTCAGAACCGTAAATACACTTCTAAATGCAGCAGCTAATGTTTCATGATTAAACTTTCTTCCTTTGTATTCGATATAGGAGAATAGCTCATGCAGGATAGAACAGAAGATTACAGTATCGACACTTCCTTTTTTGATATACTGGCTTAAATTTAGGGCATCTCCGTACAATACATCCCATCTCCTGTTTTGAAGCTGTTTTTTCTTTTTCAAGCTATCAAGAACATTCTGCGCTATATCAACTCCTAGAACCCTCTTCCCCGGGTACCTCTCCTCTATAAGATCCATCAAAGCTCCACCACCTGGACCTATATCAACGATGTTATCTCCAGTAATGTAGTCAAGAATCATCTTTTTATAGTCCACAGTCTGGTTCATAGTTGCAAGATATTTTTCTTCTTCATAAAAGCGATCATATTTATCCCTTCTCAGACCGAACAGGTCAAATAACAGTATGATGGCGCTCTCGTAGAGTACATCGGATTTCTCTGCCTCAATACAGAACTCAATAAGTTTACTGCCTGCTGCTGAAAACTGAAAGGTAAAAAACACAGTATCATCCAAGTTTTCATAAAAGGATACCTCATAGGCAACGTGTAAATTTTCTTTACAACAGCCTGCTAATATATCTTGTATTGTGATTTCTGATAGATACTTTTCAATAATCCGTTTTTTATAAATATTGACACGCTTTTTACCTTCATGCTGATAGTAAATAGCCCTCATCAGCCATTCAAAACTGATATGTTTAACTTTACTTAAATTAGCTTTTTGTGAAATGAGTAAAAATACTTTTATGAACTCTTCGAACGTAAAATCAAATAGGGCAGCTTCCACATACCATAAATCCGCCGTACCAAGTAAGTTAGATATTTCACCCATTACCCTCGAGTCTGAAAGTATTTCTTTGTACTCTCTATCAAAATCTTCACCATTCTTGATGGAAACAGCCCTCAAACGCCTTATTCTGTCTTTTAGCCTGCATTGCTTATCAAATTGCCCATTAATAACAAGTTCAATTATTTTTTCAGTCTCCTTGCTTATATCCATCCATATTTTTTCATCAACAGCAGTTACAATACAATAGTTAAGTCCCTTAAGTATTTCTATCAGATCGGCAGCCGGTATTATCCCTGCTTCAACAAGCTGAAAAAGCGGTTTATTAGCTGTAAGTGGTACCTCTCCCCTTATGTACTGTCCTATCAAGCCATGAGTAATAATAAGGTTGTATATTATTTTCTTAATTTCGGGATTTGATTCCGAAGATTCCTCCATATAGATTTCAGCAGAACCAATATTATGCGCAAATAGATTAAATCCTTCTTTTATCCATTGATTTCTTTGATGTATAAGTCCGGACTTTGCCACTTCAGACCATTTTAATGTCTCTTCCAGTATATACACTTGATATTCACTTAAGTATAGGGTTGTAAGTGCTTTTAGTGTTTTTTCTGTATAATTTAGTACATAATTATTATTAATATCCTCTAGGGAATTAAGGCGCTCAAGATTCACATTGCCCTCTGTGGTTAGAGCTAGATACCTGAGCCATTTTTCACTTTTAAGGATTTTCATATTACCTGATCTTAGCTTTTCAATATCTGTTATCGCTTTTATCATTTCTAACCCTCTTCCATAACAAACGCATTATAGTCATGATAATGTTCCCATTAATTCCAGTTAATTGTACCACATCACAATGTCTGTTGAACAGATGTTACTGCATTGCTCCGGCAGTATCTATCCAGTCAACCGAATTTATTTAAATTGAACCACATTAACATGTCCGTTGAACAGATAAGTACTGTAATACCCCAGTTAGATCCTTTCTATCAATCAAGTTTATGCCCCTTCTGTAATATCTGTCACTAAATTCTCACAAATAAGCGTAAAAAAAGTAAAGATTAAACCGGATGAATTCCACATAAGTATTTTAACCATACTAAACATAATGCTTAATGAATTGGAGTGATTTTATGTCCAGTAAATATCAGAAACTTTTCGAACCTATCACAATAGGGAAACTTACCCTGAAGAACCGTATTTCCATGGCTCCTTTAGGAATGGTAGCACTGGCCGACCCATGCGGCGGTTTTACCGAGAACGCTCAGGAATACTATGTGGAACGTGCAAGAGGCGGAACCGGCTTAATTATTACCGGTGTGACGAATGTCAATTACAACGAAATGGAGCCACTTGCAATGCCCTGCGCAGCACATAACCCACTCATGTTTATTAAATCCACCGCACCTATGAACGAAAGAATTCACGCATTTGACTGCAAGATCTTTCTGCAGCTCACCGGCGGTTTCGGCAGAGTGGCAATCCCTCATCTCATGAAAAACGCCATTGCTCCCTCGCCCCAGGAGAACCGATGGGATCCCGGGATCCATCACAGAGAAATGACAATCGATGAAATAAAGGTATTGGTCGAATCCTTTGCAAAATGCGCTGTTGTCGCCAAGGAATCCAAATTCGACGGTGTTGAAATCCATGCGGTACATGAAGGTTATCTACTGGATCAATTCGCAATTGCTCTGTACAACAAACGAACGGATGAATATGGCGGAGATCTGAGAGGCCGTCTGAAGGTTGCCGTGGATGTCGTAAAAGCCATTAAGAACCTATGTGGCAAGGACTTCCCCGTATCCCTGCGTTTCAGTCTGAAAAGTTTTGTGAAGGACATCCGCCGGGGAGCGCTTCCCGGTGAAGAATTTGAGGAACAGGGCAAGGATATTGCCGAGGGTATAGAAGCGGCGAAAATACTGGTTGATGCCGGTTATGACCTGCTCAACGTTGACGCCGGCACTTACGATTCCTGGTACTGGAACCATCCACCCATGTACTTCGAAAAAGGGATGTATCGTGAATTCGGGAAATTAGTAAAGGAGAATGTGAATGTTCCGGTTATCCTTGCCGGCAGAATGGACAATCCTGATATGGCCTGCTCAGCTTTAGGCGTGTGCTGCGATATTATAGGCTATGGCAGGCCGCTTCTTGCGGATCCCTATCTTCCCGAAAAGATCAGGACAGAAAACCTGGAGGATGTCCGTCCCTGTCTATCCTGCCACCAGGGCTGTCTGGACAGGATCGCGCACGGACTACCGATCTCCTGCGCCGTCAACCCGGCCTGCGGGAGAGAGAAAACTCTGGCGGTCACTCCCGCCTCCGAAAAGAAGAATGTGTTGGTTGTAGGCGGGGGGCTTGCCGGGATGGAAGCTGCCAGGGTTTGCGCCATCCGTGGATACAACGTCACACTGCTGGAGAAGAGTGCCGATCTCGGAGGAAATATCATACCCGGATGTGTACCGGATTTTAAGGAGGACGACCGGGCTTTACTGCAGTGGTATAAAGTACAACTGGGTAAGCTGCCGGTAAAGATCAAGTTGAATTATACTGCAGATGAGAATTCTATTAAAAGATTCAATGCGGATATAATAATTGTCGCTGCAGGTTCCACTCCGGTCAAATTGGATTTCGGCAATAAAAATCACATTTGCCTGGCGGATGATATTCTGAGGGGAAGCGAAAAAGCGGGCCGGGACATTGTAATTGTAGGCGGCGGTCTGGTCGGTTGTGAAACAGGCCTATGGCTGCGCCGACAAGGCAAAAACGTGACGATTGTGGAAGCTCAGCCTGATATCCTTGGCGGCGGAAAGAATATGTGCTTTGCCAACTACGATATGCTGAAGGATCTTCTGGTATTTCATCAGATTCAGGTTTTCCGCAATACAACGGTTAAAGCGGTCAACGATACCTCCGTTTCACTCGAGACCCCGCAGGGACATAAAGAGGTCAATGCGGATACCGTCATGATAGCTGTCGGCTACCGGCCTGTTTCGGACTTGTACGAATGCTTAAGGGAATCCCGGAAGATTGTTTACAACATAGGCGATTCCCATGATGTACGTGATATACGGAATGCAATCTGGGATGCTTACCTTCTAGCCAGAGAATTATAGGCAACCATTCAGGTTGCTGAAAATATCCGGGAAAGGCGGAAATTGATTCTCACCTCCGCCTTTCTTTTCATATTCTGAAACAGCCGTCCATCAGCTTTTCATGAATCTATTACAAAGCATCGTCAAACTGTCAAAAAGGAAATTACTCTTTGGTAAGGGTAAACGCAACAAAAAGCCTTCGGGCTAATTACCTGAAAGCTGAACAATGAAAAGGGACACATCTTGTTCAAGGAATGCCCCTTTCTGATTTTGGTTGCGGGGGCCCATACCACTTCAATTTCACTATTGAAAGGAAATAGCCCTTCCTTAAGGCTGGGACTTAATACTTATATATATCGAATCTTGAAGACATAAGAATAATTTAGATCCAATATTTAAATGTCATGGGAACCAGATAGGATAACATAATTCTTTAATTCTGCATATGTTATATATAAAAGCAATTTTATTTGGGGTAATGAAAATGGCAGCCTTTGGATTTTTTTCAGGAGTTGTTACATCGATAAATGATTTTTCAACAGGTGCCGGAGCACCTTCCGGGTGTTATAAACTGATGTCGATACAAAGTATGGATGGAAACATTGTAAACTTTGTAATTATGCCAACTACCTACTTTGTAGATCACGTAATGGTGAATTTAGGAGATCTCGTAACAGGATTTTATAATGCAAATGCTCCCGTTCCTCTGATCTACCCACCGCAATATCAAGCTGTTGTAATGGCTAAGGCTTCGCAAAATCAAAATGTTAAGGTCGATCTTTTTAACAATCAATTGGTCAGCAATGATGGTACATTAAAACTTATTATCGGTCCCCTTACTCAAATAATTCAAGAAAATGGGCAGGCTTATACCGGAAACCTGGCAAACAAGAATTTGGTGGTTATCTATGGGACAGTTACAATGAGTATCCCTGCCCAAACCGTACCCTATCGGGTTATTGTTTTATGCACACTTATGTAGAGTAAGATGATTTAAAATCACTGAACAACATTAAGGTTAACAAACACCCCTTCTCTCGGCTGATCTTTTGGAATAATTACCGCTTGAATTTGATACAACCCAGATTTAATAACATAACCATTTATTTCAGGAGAGAGTTCAAAAGAAAAACTAAACGAATCTTTTGTAGAATGCAGCATTCCTATGGTAGCCTGTAATACGGTTCCCTTATCATCGGAATTTTTAAGTATATCGATCCTAACATCTCCATTAGGGAAGCCTGTTCCGCTAAGTTCTACTTTTTGGCCTATTTTTACTGTCGAAGGTGATAATTCAAGTTTATCATACACCAGCGTCTCCAGCCTGGTACAGCTTAAAGTTCCATCGTCAGCCAAGGCTGCAATAAGAAAACTTCCGTATCGGCCATCCTTTTGCAGGCTTGGTGCTTGCCATTCAAAACTCCACTTTCCATCAGCAATACTTGTTTCCCCTATATATTGAGCATCTTCTGGAAGAGCTTTCTTGTATAACAACTGGTCTTCGCTTAATTCAGTTTCCGGTACGTAGTAAAGTTTAACCTTATCCCCGTTCCATTCTTGACCTTTGGGTTTAATGGTTAAAATTTGGTTCGGATGAACCGGGTAAGATTCAGTGGCTATTTCTATCGGAAAGGAATATGGTAATGGGGCCGGTTTTGCTCGTCCCGGGATTAAATCGTTATTAGAATCAACTTTCCCTTTAGTAGTTGAATCAATACGAGCTTGTTCATTTTTGGAAAAATTATTGTTACCAGACTTATGAGATGTTCCACTAAGCATAGAATTACGTGAATCCATAGTTCCTATAACTATAAGGGCAACTAATAAACTGGCTGCTATTATCCAGTATGTACGTTTCTTCCAAATTTTCGAATCGATCCTTAGTGGAACATTCTCTACTTCATCAAACTTAAGCCGTTTCAGGACCTTTTCTTTTAAACGCGAGTCAAAATCAAGGTTTTTGAACAATACTTCGTCGGTTTCAACTTTAAATTTACGGATAATTTCTGGACTTTTATTCATATCCAAACCCTTCTTTCTTAAGACGTTCTCTAAGTAACTCCTTTGCCCGATGAAGCCGGCTTTTTATTGTTCCTTCACTAAACCCTGTTACCTCTGCAATCTTTTTAGTCGTTAAATCATGATAATAATAATGGAACAAAACTTCTTGATATGGAATAGGAAGATCAAGTACATTTTTTAGGACTATTGTCTTGTTAAGCTGTTCTGTTATGTCCTGTTCAACAATTGGATGCTGCATTTGAAGTATTAGTGGGTTATGGTTAGGTTCCTCTGAGAAAGACTTTAATCGCATCTTATCCCTGCACAAGTTTACGGTTATTTTTATTAACCACGTTTTAACTAAGCATTCTCCTCGAAAATTTAGCCAACTTCGGTAAGCACGAATAAATACTTCCTGACTGATGTCCTCAGCAAGATGCTTATCACCCAGGTAAAAGAAAGCCGTCCTTAGTACTACTGAACCATAGTAAGTCATAATGCTTTCAATAGCATCTGAAGGATTTTTCGGCATATCAGCTTTTTCATAAGAATCAATATTGGGCATCTTCAATTCATTGCCTCCTCTGTAACATTAGACGGATTAAAGTACTATTTTAGTTGCAGGCAATTTGATATCAATTTAATCTTCAGCCGAATTAAGGTGACAGTTATCAACTTTTCACACA
>JAUZPR010000111.1 GCA_030705825.1 Bacillota bacterium
TATATAACCAATCTTGTAAACCATTACTACAGCACTGACAAGGAACTTGGAGAATGGCATCCTTACCCTATGGGCTAATAAACCACCTGACTCTTATCAATTTTCAATTCATGTTTTTTCTTACTTATAAGGGCGATCATTGATCGCCCGTTTTAATAATTTAACAGTTTATCTGTTTACCTATTGACAAATCGGTCTCCCGTGTAATATATTAATCTTATGATTCAATCACGTGTTTAAATCACTAGATTAATATATTGCAAATAGGAAATTCAAATTTAATATAGAAAAAACATAAGTGCCTTTTTAAGCACTATATTTTTTAAGCCGGTTTAATCGCATGTTTAAATCATGCGTTTAGAAAGATGTTCTGCATGATTTACCCGGGCAAATCATACAGCCGTCAAAGACGTCTTCATAGTCTTAACAAATTCGGAGGTGGTATCAATGAGTATAGTAACAAAATTTATTCTGAAAAACATATCTGAGAAGAAGTTCCGATCGTTCCTGATCCTTTTTTCAATAATTATTTCTACGGCTCTTTTCTTCTCTTCAAACGCCATAACAAATTCCGTAGGAAAAATGTTTACCGAAAGAGTAAAGAGCTTTTATGGCTCGACTGATGTGTTGGTGCAATCAAACAGCAATTCAGCCTCACCTTTTTTTACTATGGACAAAATAGGAAGGTTTTCCGGTAAAATCGATTCGGTCACGGGTATAGTACAGGGTTCAGCTAATTATATATACAACAAAAATGAAACTTTAAACTTTACAATGATAGGAATAGACTATTCCGGATATTCAAAAATTAACAACATTGATCTTGAAGGTAAAACCTTTCCCGCCAAATTTGATGGGAAACTTGCCATTATTGGTCAAAGGACAGCAAATAAATACGGATTGCATACCGGCGATACCGTACACCTTGAAATGAACGGAGTAAATACCAACTTTACCATAGCCGGCATCGCCAAACAAACCGGACTTTTTATGAATGATGGAATAACCAAATTCATTATTGTACCCAGAAATGAATTAGGTTCATTATACGGTTCAGGTGGGAAGGTTAATCTGGCCTTGATAAAACTTAAAAGCAGGCAGGATACCAAACAGTTTATATCCGACTTGTCAAAAGAATATAAAAACTATACCGTAAAGGAGCCATATACTAAAGAAGAACTGTCTTCGTTAACAGGCGGCATGGCCACCGGACTTTTAATTATGTCTATTATGATCGCGGCTATCAGTATTTTCATAATATATACTTCCTTCAAGGTACTTACTATGGAAAGGCTCCCTGTTACAGGTACCTTCAGGAGTGTAGGTGCAACAGGAAAAATGACCAACCTTGTAATGATGGCAGAGAGTACAATTTACGGGATACTTGGCGGTCTGGCAGGATGTCTGCTTGGTATAGGCGTTCTGTATGTTCTAACCACCTTAACCGGAAGTGATATGCTTTCTTCCAACACTTCGATACCAGGAAATTCAGACGGCGGTAACGTTGCAATAAGTTTTACAGCCGCTCAGATGGGCTTTTCCTTCGGGTTTGCCGTAATACTTTCATTTATCAGCAGCATAATACCAATTATAAAGATTTCCAGGATTCCATTAAAAGACATTGTACTAAACAATATTGAAGTTAAAAACAGAAAAAGCAGAAAAAGACTATTTATAGGCATTGCCATTGTTACTGCTGCACTGATCGGTCCTCCGTTATTTCCCTTTAGTATAGCGGGAATAACCGATATTTTTTGTATAATTTTTACCATAGCAGCTGTGATTCTGCTAATTCCCTATATTACATCAGCATGTACAATATTGCTTGAAAAGGTGTTTGGTAAATTCTTTGGAAACGAAGGTATACTTGCATCAAAAAATGTAAGAGGCAGCAAAAGTATTGTAAATAATATATGTTTACTTGCAGTGGGAATCTCAAGCCTTATTATGATGAACACAGCAGGCGGCAGTGAAGTAGCTATGCTGACAAAGCTATATAAAAGTGCTGATTTCCAGGTCTGGATAACAAGTATGCCCAATGCCGATAAGTCAATGACGGATTCCATAAAAAGTATTGATGGAGTAAGTGATGTCTACCCAATCTACAGGGCATCCAAAATCCTTATAGACGGTACAAACGGCAGAAGCCTCGGCTTATTGGACGGTGTTGATAAAGCAAAATTTCAGCAGTACTGGAAGCTTGATTGGTACGGTGACGGCAACAAGCTTCTGAATGGACTTGACACAGGTAGGAATATAATTTTGGCCAATACCATGGAAAAAGTACTGAAGGTAAAGGAAGGCAGTGAAATAACGCTGAAATTTCCATCCGGAAACAGGGTCTATAAGGTAATAGGCTTTGCTAATACAACAATAGGAGACGGGAGCTATGGATTGATATCTGAAAACAATCTGAAAACCGATACAGGTATGAAATATTATAACAACATATTTATAAAGACCGGTAAAAATCCCAATGCCGTGAAACAGGAGATACTGGATAAATTTGCAGGTGTAAAGCCGGCACTGAAAACCGTAGTCCAGATGGAACAGGATGACAGGGATGCTTTAGGAAATACCTTTACCATATTAAATGGCTTGTCCATAGTTACTTTGATAGTAAGTATATTCGGAATGCTGAACAACCTGATTATAAGCTTTATTGAAAGGAAACGTTCTCTGGCTGTGCTCAAATCTGTCGGTATGAGTAAAAGGCAGATCATAAAAATGGTATTTATCGAAGCAATTGCCGGCGGAATTATCGGAAGTATGGCAGGAATCCTTGCAGGTCTGCTTTTGGTAAGAAACATACCTTTTACCATGGAAGCCATGGATATGTTCATTTCAGTCCAATATCCATCCTGGTCGCTGCTGCTTGACGCATTCATAGGTATGGCAATATTTACTGCAGCAGCAATAAGTCCTGCAATAAAGTCATCAAAACTGAAAATCATCGAGTCATTGAAATATGAGTAGGCAGGGTGGATGGGCAATAGGTGGAATAGGTTATGGGTGAAATGGGTGGAATTGGGGAATTGAGAATGGTGAATGGAAGTAGGGGCAGCTGCCCACAGCCGCCCGTTGGGACTTCAGAGTTCATGGTTATTAAATGCAATTTTTTGTGAATAGTTCAAAATATAATAATGAAAGTGGGGTTTTAATTATGGAAAACGTGATTGAAATAAAAAAGCTATCTAAATCATATGAAATGGGGGATACCGAAGTTAAGGTTCTTGACGAAATTTATCTGACAGTGAAAAAAGGCGAATTTTCATCAATAATGGGGCCTTCGGGTTCAGGTAAAAGCACATTGCTTTATTTAATAGGCGGCTTGGATAAACCCACATCCGGAACAATAGAAATTGACGGAGAAGAGCTTTCAAGCATGGACGACAAGCAGGAAAGCATTATGCGGAGAAGGAAGGTAGGCTTTATATTCCAGTTCTATAACCTTATTCCCAATCTGAATGTGGAAGAAAATATTTTACTGCCAATACTTCTTGATGGTAAAAAAATGAAAAACCATAAGAATGAACTGGATGAGATACTGGATATAGTTGGTCTGACTGAAAGAAGGCGGCATACGCCAAGAGAGTTGTCCGGTGGTCAGCAGCAAAGGGTTGCCATAGCCAGAGCTCTAATAAATGATCCGGAAATCATACTTGCCGATGAACCCATTGGAAATCTCGATTCTAAAACCGGTACCGGAATAATGGAATTGTTCGCAAAGATAAATAAACAGAAAGGCAAAACTATTCTACAGGTTACCCATTCAAAAGAAGCAGCTGAGTATGGGCAAAGGATAATCAATATAAAAGACGGAAGAGTATTGTTAAGCTGAATAAATATGAAAAGGCTTCCGCTGATTTAATTTGCCGGAAGCCTTTTAAAGTATATAAAACTAAACTAAACATATAAATATAAATTGTATAATCCAAATGATAGAAAACCCATACCGGTAATTACTATCACGTATGCAAGCATACCGGATGCTTTTCCTGGCAGTTTGGGAACTTTAAACCTTTTTCCCTTGACAGCCAGATAGTTGATTATTAGAAGGCTAAAAAACATCCCTGCCAGCATTGCGATTGAATATGTAAAGTAAGGTACCTGTCCCGAGGATTTCCAGACTCTCATAATGGTGCTGCTTATTGTCAGCCAGAAAAAATGAGTCATTGGATTTGTGAAATTTATTATAAATCCTGTAAATACCGGGCGGCCTTTTATTCTCTTATTAACAGCCGCATCTTCAATGTCTTTCTCTCCCGGGCTTTTCCCCTTTCTCACAGCGTTAAAGCCTATAAAAAACACTATCAAACCCGACAACAGCCAGAAAAATATTTGCAGAGGCTTGTTTTTCTCCAACAGATCCAGCAGTCCGAAATTAATAAGTATTATGTCCACAGCATCTGAAAGAAGTGCACCTGTTTCAACAAGCATTCCCTGTTTCAAGCCTTTTATCAATGTCCGTCTTATGGATTCCACTCCGGAAGGTCCCATTGGCACTGCCACTATTGCACCGGTTATAAAACCGTTAGCCAAAGCTTTTACTACAAGTATAAAAAGATTGCTCACTGCTTTACTCTCCTGTTCCAATTGCACTCTATTTTATGCTTTATTCTTCCATTCGTCTTATGAATATCTATACTATTAACAATTCAGGATTCCCATAATCTAAATTTTATCAATCAAAGCTTAAAAACTCCTTAAAAAATTGTTACTTAACGATTAATTAATATTTATTTAAGGTTATTCTAAGATTTTTCTGTTATTATAAACCATAGAGACTGTCTTACGCTTGAAAATATAAAATTCTGCTGTTTTAATATTGGAGGTCTTTTTATGGCAAAAAACATACTTATTATTTCGTCCGACCATACGGGTCACGGACATAAAAGTATTACAGATTCATTGGTTGAAAGATTTGCAAAATATCCCGATATAAAAGTACATGTTATTGACGGTTTTTCAATGGGCGGAAGCTTTGGTCTTAAAATGGGAAAGATTTATGGACCTATTACAAGAAATGCACGTTATTTGTGGAAATTGATCTGGGATATCTCAATTAAAAACCCATCGTTTATGCGTAACTTATCCCGCAGATCCATCCATGACAAATTTCTTGAAGTAGTGGATAAAATAAAACCGGATATAATTCTCGCAGTACATCCGGGATTTGTGGGTTCTGTAATAGATATTCTGGAAGAAAATCATATAAATATACCGCTTCTATCTCTTGTTCCCGATCTAATCAGTATTTCCCCCCTTTGGGCAGACCGCAGAGCCCTTTATACCCTTTGCCCAACACAGGAAGCATTGGAAAGGTGTATGAAATTCGGAGTGCCCAGGGAACGGCTGAAATTGGTAGGTTTTCCGGTCAGAGAAAAATTCTGCAGCTGTACTAGTGAAATTGCACATGGGCAGCAAGAAACAGAAAGCCGGTTGAAGTGCCTGATAATGAGCGGTGGCGAGGGCTCGGGCAATATGGGCCGGTTAGCTGAAACCCTGCTCAAAAACTTTGATTGCAGCGTTAAAATAATTACCGGGAGAAATATAGCTTTAAAAAAGAAGCTTGAAAATCTACTATCTTCAAGGTATCCGGGCAGAGTCGAAATTCTCGGTTTTACAGAAAACGTTCAGGATCTCATGGCTGATTCCCATCTTGCTATTACAAGAGGCAGCCCTAATGTTATGATGGAAGCTGTAACATGCAACGTACCTCTTATAGTCACAGGAGCGCTTCCAGGTCAGGAGGAGGAGAACCCAACCTTTCTGCTAAAGCATAATCTTGGAGTTGTATGCACCGATAAGAAAAAGTTGTCTGAAGTTGTGAGCCGACTTCTTGAAAACAAATGGGAAAAACTAAACCAAATCAAGGAGTCCCAACGTAAATACAGAAATACCGATGCTGCTTCATACATAGTAAATTTCATAAAAGATATAGACGCAGGGAATGATACATCAGTACAGGCAAGTTATAGTGAACTTAATCTTGCATAGTTGAAAACAGGTATAAACCCTGGGGGGGTGGCAGCTTGAATCTAATAATCAAGGTGTTTTTAGGATTGGTTACAGCATTATTGATATACTTATTGGGTTCCAGGATTCCGTCTAAAGTTTGACAATATTTATAAACAAAACCAATACAGAAAGATGTATTGGTTTTGTTTTAGGCATTTTCCTTTTTAATTGAATGGGCCATGCTTCATTAAGCCTACAGTAGAAATAGCGTTTCATCATCATCATACAGAGACATTTCATAAACTTCGATCTCATCACTATCATTTACGTACATGATTTTATAGTCACCCTTGCCCTGCCTTATCATTTCCTCAAGCTTTTCCTTAAATTCTGTTATTTTCATTTGCTATGCACCTCTTCTTGTTATCCTGGTACTCATAAAGTAGGTTGATTTATGTACGTATTAGTTGAAAATCGAATGTATGTTTATTGAAGTCTGGTTAAGGAGCCTTTAAGAATTATCACTGGGCTGATTGGGATTTATCCTTAAGCATTTTAATAACAACATCCTTAAGAGTATCGCTCATTACACTTGTCTTATTCCTTTCGGGAGCAAATCCTCTCATGCCTCCGAAACCGCCTCTGCCCATTTTTCCATGTCCTTTTTCTCCGACATAGTTATTAGTACCTGTAAACAAAGTATAATACTGTTGTGGGGTCAGCTGTTCATAAATACTTTTAAGTACTCCTGGCTGTGTTGTTGAATTTGTATTTGGGAGCTTCTGTACAAGCGGCAGAAGAGCTTTTGCCTGTTCCGATGTTAATTTGAGGGCATCGGTATTCTCCAGATAAAGCAAATTGGAATAGACCTGGTATTCATTTGAGTTTTTATGTCCCCCGTCCCTATGTTCAAAATTTTCATGTAATACCGAAGCTGTTATGCCTCCTGCAATTAAGACCACAAGAATTATTGCGGTAATTATAATCCACTTCTTTTTCACATTTTTCAGTTTGGTAAATATACTCATAAAACCACCCTTTCTATAAATTTCTACCATATCTATAATTTCATTTTACTTTTTAAACCTTTAAATTACCTTAAGGCTAAACATATTTTAAGCGCCTTTTTCCATCCATATAACGTAAATTTAAGTTCCAGATAATATTAAGGAAATTCTAAGACAAATCTGATAAGATAGGTATGAGAGGTGTATTCAATGAGATTTCTTTTAATAGAGGACGACCAAAGACTTTCAGATGCTCTGCAGATGCTGCTGCAGGATTACAAATATTCCGTAGATACTGCTTTTGACGGAAACAGCGGACAGGACATGGCCGAAAGCGGTATATACGATATTATTATTCTTGATAGAATGCTGCCTGGAAAAGAAGGGGTTCAGGTATTACGTGATCTTAGAAAAAAGGGAATCAACACTCCTGTATTGCTTCTTACTGCCAGGGATTCCATAGAAGACAGGGTTGAAGGTTTGGACGCGGGGGCTGACGACTATTTGGTTAAGCCTTTTGCGACTAAGGAATTACTTGCTAGAATCAGGGCACTTCTGCGCAGACAGCCTGATCAGGTTCAGACAGAGAAGCTGAGTATAGGTTCACTTGAACTGGATACGTTGCGTTGCGAAGCTACAAACGGAAAGGAAATCATTAAACTGACATTAAAGGAATCACAACTATTGGAATTCTTTATAAAAAGGAAGGGCCAGGTTGTAACAAAAGACCAGATATTGGATAAGGTTTGGGGCCTTAACTCTGCTGTCGAAATGAATAACATAGAAATATACATACATTATTTAAGAAAGAAGCTTGACCCGATAAATTACGGTATACAAATAGAAACCATCAGGGGTATGGGCTACTGTCTGGGGGAGGTGCCGGATGTTTCATAAACTGAGGCTTAAACTGACATTGACAAATGTTGCGGTTGTAAGTGTAATTTTTATAATTATTACAGCCGGTATTTTCTTCATGACCGAAAATAATATAAACAATCAAACAAATCAATTATTAAACACCCTTGCATCCAACGAAGGGCTTGACACTACCCAGAACATTTCAGGCCACAAAGGCCACGACGAGCACCAGTTCAGATATTTTACAGTCAAGCTGAACAGCAGCGGAAACATAATATCTTCATCTCAAAACCCGGATTTAAACAGCATTAACACAAATTTATTGATATCAAACGCCCTAAAATCCAAAAGAGACAGAGGCCAAATAGAGCTTGATGAAGAAACCTACCTATTTCAAAAAAGTTCTTCAGGTTCGGGGCAAGGCATGTCCATCATTTTTATAGATACCCATCAAGAGCATGAAATGCTGGGAGATTTGATGGTAGTTCTGGCGTTAGTCGGCTTTGGAGGTCTTGTACTTGCCTTCTTCGGCAGCCTGTTCATGGCAGAAAGGTCGCTTGTTCCCATAACAGAATCCTGGAAAAGGCAGCGTGATTTTGTTGCAGATGCATCTCATGAACTCAGAACTCCATTAACCGTTATAGATACGACCCTGGAACTGCTTTTAAACAGGAAGGAACAAACAATAGAGAGTCAGATAAAATGGATCGAGAACATTCAAACCGAAAACAAGCGTATGACCAAACTTGTTAATGACCTTTTATTCCTGGCAAGAGCCGATTCGGAGCAAATATTGCTTGAAAAAAAAGATTTCCCGCTTCATTCAGCCCTGCTGGAGGCATATATACCTATGGAATCCCTGGCCATACAACACGGAATTCATCTGGAACCTTTTATTGGGGATGAAATCGATTACTGGGGCGATGAGGCACGGATCAAACAGCTTGCGGTCATACTGGTAGATAACGCCATAAAATATACTCCTTCGGGAGGCAGTGTAAAAATGTCCCTGAAGGATATCGGAACTCATGCCGAAATAATGGTTGCAGATACCGGCGAAGGTATAGAAAAGGATCAGCTGAACAAAATATTCCAGAGATTTTACAGGGTTGACAAAGCCCGTTCAAGAAAGGAAGGCAGCCTGGGTCTCGGGCTTTCAATAGCACAGTGGATAGTAAATGAACATCACGGAGCCATCAAGGTTGAAAGCTCCAAAAATGCAGGAACAACCTTTTATATAACCCTGCCCAAAACAAGGCACTAAAGGGTGGGCAGTATTACCGAGTGTGAATTTTCGGATCTTAAGCTCCGGAGCGCAGGAAAAATTTTGTAAGACAAGGCGAAAGGAACTGAAAATGAAGGAGCATATTTCGTATATGTGACTGAATTTGAAATTCCTTTCAACGCAGTATTACGGAATTTTAACCAGCTCTACTTATGGCCTATTGTTTCTCCTGCTAGTATCCTAACCTCAAACCCCATTTCGGTCTGTTTGAGAATATCCTCATCAATTCTTGCTTTCCCTGGTTCCAGGAATAACAGGGTGGTGGAACCTCCAAATTTAAAGTAGCCTTTTTCTTCTCCTTTGGAAACATTCCTTACGGGTGAATAGGTCTGAACAATGGAACCTACTGAGGTTGCTCCTACCTCCATATATAGTACATCCCCGAAATTATCAGAGCGTTGTATGCTGTACTCTCTTTTGTTCAGGCAGAATACTCTGGGTATTGATTTTAGCGCAACAGGATTTACAGAATAATACTTGCCTTTTATTTTTCTTGATTCACTGCAGGTTCCGCCGTCAATAAAATGAAACCTGTGGTAATCAACAGGTGCCAGTCTCAAGAGGACACAAGTGCCGCCTTTATATTTCTGGGCAAGCTGCCTGTCGTTAAGGAGTTCCCCGAGAGAATAGGTTATGTCTTTGACCTGTATCAAGCCATCAATATCAATATTTTCCCAGGCACGAAGCCTGCCGTCTCCCGGAGAAACCAACATGTCCCTGTCCTGGTTGAAACTTCGGGCACTTGGCTTAAGTTTCCTGGTAAAAAACTCATTGAAGTTTTTAAAGCTTTCAACCCCATCTGCGGCTTCGGAAATATCAATGCTGAAATTTTCAATAAAACCTTTAATTTTACCTGCACTCAGCCTGGTATTACATAACATGCCGGTTAGAGAGGAACATACCTTACGCTTTACAAGCAGTTCCAGTCCTACCTTCCCTGTTCTGCTGCCGTACAGTGTATCCAGGAGCCCGCCTCCTGCTACTTTTTCAACTTCATATTCCCCGGTTTTCCTGTTGTATATTTTTATCATGTTATGACTCCCTGTAAACTTTATACTTTATAATCTGAATCAAAAAAACAAACGCACTATTAATAAGTGCGTCATATATATAATATGATAAATTGTCTGTTTTCTCAATAAGCAATTAAGCCTGACCATATTCGAATATCTGCCTGAACATAAATCATAAGCGCCGCAGGTCTAATAATTCTCAAACCATTCCATGGCTTTTATACAGCTTTTCAGCCGGCTGTGTTTTGGGGCAAAACCCTGACTCCGAAATGTTTAATTACCTTTCCCGGATTACCTACTACTACCGAATACGGTGGTACATCTTTAGTCAATATAGTACCCGCACCGATTACAGAATGATTTCCTATTTTGATAGGACCGAGGATTTTAGAACCGGCGTCCAGTACAACTTCATTACCTACCGTTGGGTGACGTTTGCCCGAGGAGGCTGCATTGGAGTTTCCAAGGGTAACCTGGTGATACATTAATACATTGCTGCCTATTACGGCTGTTTCACCTATAACAACTCCGTTTCCGTGATCTATGAAAAAACCCTTATCAATGCTTGCCCCCGGATGGATTTCTATACCAGTCAATAATCTGGAGATCTGTGACAGCAATCTAGGTATAAAAGGCAGCTTCAGCGTAAACAAAAAATGCGCCAGCCTATGAAATACCATAGCCCACAATCCCCCATATGTCATCAGCTCCAGTATAAAAAACACTTTACCCTTCAAAGCAGGATCCTTCCTGTAGGAACTCAATATGTCATAATACAGATATCTTATTTGGATAAATGCACTAAAAGCATTCTTTAAGTATATCTTTATAAAACCTAAAATTCTATTCATACCAAACCCCTAAATTTCCAAACAATCTCAAATATTCTGTCCAGCCTGTATCATCCTGTTCAAAAGCCTAATAAATCAAGCACCTTTTTTTCAACTTCCCTGTTTTTACCCTTGAACGGAAAATCATGAATATGAAGCGCCGGATTGAAGTTTAGTTCTATAACTCCATAGTTTTTATCATTTGGCTCTGACTTTATATCCCTTATGATAATATCCGCACCACAAATCCTTGCATCTACTGCGTGAGCCGAATTTACTGCTATGGCTTTATATTCGTCGGATATGTCATCTGTAAAGTCAATACTGTCTCCTCCGGTACTTATATTTGAATTTTCCCTTAAAAAAACAGTTTCGTTCTTTACCGGAATATAACTTGTATCCTTTCCTTGCTGCCTTAAGTACTCTATTTCAACGTCACCCAGACTTATTTTTTCAAGAGGTGTTACATATCCTTTTCCTCTTAACGGATCCAGATTCTTTTCATCAACCAGCTCCTTAATAGTGTGCTCCCCGTCACCGGTAACATTTGCAGGAACCCGGTGCAGTACGGCTGTTACTTGATCGCCTATAACCAGAAATCTGAATTCTCTGCCGTCTATGAATTCTTCCAAAAGTACCGAGTCATCATATTTAAGAGCCTGTTTTACAGCAGCTTTGTACTCCTCAATAGACCTGTTCTCTTTTATTATGATTACACCTTTACCGAAATTTGTTGATTTAGGTTTAATTACCACATCCCTGCCTTTAAATAAATGGAATTGAAGTCCAGCTTCCTCTTCGGAATGAACAGTGATGCCATCCGGTACATTTATTCCCTTTTCCCTTAATATCAGCTTTGTAACTTCCTTATTCTCCATGATCAGGGGTGAGATATAAGTATCGGCCGATGTTTTGGTAGCCTGCTTCACATACTCTGTTCTCCCATCCCTGACCAGCCTGATAAAA
>JAUZPR010000112.1 GCA_030705825.1 Bacillota bacterium
CTGCAAAGAATGATACAGGGAGTTGGCCATAACCGCTGTCTGTACGGGTAACCAGCCTGAATACACCACCTGGGGATTATATGCAGAAAACATTTGTTTTCACTCCAAATACTAAAAATACTTTATTAACATAATACGTATATTGGAGAGAATGTGTGTATTATTTTGGTTTTCAATCATTATAATTTTGGCACCTGTAATTTTCAGTCCTCATAGTACTCAAGAAGAGCTCGTGCTGTTCCTTTTTCCCGGCATGAATTTAGAAGGCTGATCCTTTTACTAAAAATATTGTCCTCAATTTTCATATTTCCGGCTAATGTATTCATTAAGGGAAGCAACCTGCTAGCAAGAAAGCCGGTAGCATATTCCGAATACAACTCGGGAGAAGCAGCCAGTATTCTTTTAATCTGTTTTTTGTCCTGTGCATCAAAATATGTCATAAACAGTTTATCCAACCCGGGCTTTTTATCTCCGTACAGACTAATAAGGTCATCAAATACCTCTCTCGGATTTTTTTTGCTGCACTTGTTTAATATCTCTATATGCTGAATAAACCTGATATTTGTATTATCATCATCACAACTTTTTATAAAATGTTCTATTACGGCTGATAGGTCGGACCTCATCAGCATAGGATTTCTTTCGAGCATGCTCCTTGACTCATTCCAGCTTTCTGCAAAAACGAAATCGGTAAAAATTTTAGCGTAATTTTCATTGTCGTATTCAACGGCTGAAGAGTATTTGTTCTTAACTTTTTTTATCCCCAGCTTTCTGCATTCTTTAAGCAAGACATTTTTTCTTTTGAATAACAGGTTCCCCTGCGGAATTTCATTCTCATGCTCACCAAAGTAATCCTCCATGGATTGCACCATTTTCATACATTTGTCGCCCAGTAGCTCAGGATGCTTTTCAATTAAGTCTACAGCTTGTTTTGCAGATTGTGAATTCATAAATTCAGTTACCGCATTGGGATTTACTTTATATAGTCTGTACCTAATAAAATTAAACATGGATAAGCCCCCCTATTTCCCTCTTATTTTTTCCCAAAGTGAGAGTATAAGTATTATGAACCTCGAAAAAGGAGTCCTCTTAATCGTTTTCTTAGGCTTTAGCCGGTCGTGCTTCAAGTTGGACTGGCTGTTCAGCAAACTCTCATACGTCTCAAATTCATCCTTAGAGCTGCTGAATGGCCGTATGATAACGTGGGATACATTGATCCGCTCCAGATATTCTCCTGCATACTCCGGCAAATGGCCACAGCAAATCATCACTGCCGCATTAAGTTTATATATTTCATCATGCTCACCAAGTTTCTTCAATAGGTTATTCACCATTTTTTCAGCCCTTTGCCTGTCAAGCCTGTCAAATTCGTTATAAGCAGACATCAAGGCTCTAATATTCTCGGGAGCAGAATAAAAGTCGCCATTGGTATCCCTCATATGCTTGACAAGGGGAAGAGCTTCAATCCAAAGAGGCATTTGCTTCTGGTATATCTCCATATCATCGATACCCCAAAGGGTTATGTGATTGTCAGGAAGAACACTTAAGTATTCGCCGGGAGACAATCTCAGATTTTGGACAAAACTACCTACAACCTCTTTTGTCATATCATTTCGGGACAAATTAGCCAGCCATTCTGTATCGACAGAATTATCAGCGCTTTCGGTTCCCACCAGGTTTATGTATCCGGGGTAAGTAAAAAATCTCAGCAGATTTGCCAGGCCTGAATTACTGCCCGCATTCCATGGTATATGATCCATTATGAGAATCAACTTTTCCTTACCTGATATATATTTTTTTATTACCTCGCCCTTATCCTGTGGGAGCTGCTGTATAAGCAGCAGGAGGTTATCAACATTATTATTCATTTCTTTCATTTAAAATTCCGCCTCTGTAAGATTATTATAAAACCTGTTTACATCCAGATATTTTTCGTCAAAGGCATATTTTGAAAATATATATTTTTTGTTAATTTCACCGTTTTTCTCAAGATTGATAAGGTTTACTGCATAAAAGAAATCATGGAACAGTTTGTGATAGAATTTGACATACCCTATATATTCCCTCTGTATGATACCGCTTCTTTCCTCTATTCTTCTGATGACAGTTTTATAATTCTCCTTTAGCCCCTTTTTATCGAAATAATCATTAAGAAGGCTGTACATCTCGTTTTCGGAAAACTCCTGGTTTTCGTCCTCAAACCTGTAAGCTATGACTCCCAATGCATTTATCTCTATATCCACGATCTCTTCCCTTGATTTGTCATCGCCATATATGCTTATGTCCTTCATTTCATCCCAGTATTTTAAAAGTATCCGCACAAATTCCAGGAATAAAAGCCCGGGATTCCGTGAAATCCTGTTACCATTTTCATACTCTATGCACATCATAGTCAGATAAAGAGGATTGAACGTCATATTTTTAATACAGGTATTTTCAGGTTTGTTGATATATTCAATCAATAATTTAGATAATTCAGGGGCAGCATTAAACCAATTCCTTATGAACAAAGTAGACTGGCTTTCAAAATCAAGATCCTGTACTACATAATTTTTAAAGCCCGTATAGCTTTTTAAGAACTCAACAGTAGGTCTTGAAGAAATAATGACCGGTAATTCGATTGCCGAACAAATTCTCTTTATCCAAATGGAAGCGTTAGTTATTGCGTTTAAAGCTATTTCATCGGCAGCATCAAGAAACAGCATCGCTCTTCCCGAGGCAATAAGCTCTTCCATATATTTTCCGGTTTGATCCTCGCTGAACATATTTCCGTAATAATAGGCAACTGCTTCAGATAACGATATTCCCCAATTCCCATTTTTAATATAAAAACTTTCAAGCATACCCAGCCTAATAAATATCGGTATCGGTAAACATTGTTTATCAGATTTCCTGTTTTGCCGCCCGGATTCAGTTTCCCTGCTTTTTCTTATTGCCTCAAGGCACCAAAGTCTGAGAAGCGTTGATTTGCCGCTTCCCGGAGATCCCAGGATAATGATGTTTTTTTTGCTGTTATTTTCATCAAGAACCATTTCAAGTAATTCTTCATCATTAAATAACTTTTGCTCCGACATGCTTTCCAATTTCCTGTGAACATAAATATCATCCAGCATCAGATCCCTGTTCAAGCCTAAACCACGCCAAAGGGACATATCGTGCTCCAGCATATCAAGATACCTTTTTTCAAAGGATTTTAAATCATTTTGTTCTATATCGCTTAACTTTTGCAATTCATAGGAGGTATGCAAAACATCATCGAGAAATTCTTGAAAACCTTCGGTATTATAGGAATAGAACCGCTTAAGAAGCTCATCCGAATAGGAACCCAAATTTTTTAAAATAAGGTTCATAATTTTCTCTCTTTTACCGATTTGTGAAATCCTATTACAGAGATACCGGGTTATCACCGGCACATTTTCTTTACGAGGTAAAACCCCCGTATATATCCACTTTCTAACAGAAGCATCATCCAAAGGAAAGCAATCAACATTCATCTCCCGTGCAAGTATTTCCATTTCACCATGAGCATCAATGCTGTTTATTTTGATTTCCCCGTGGATCAGCTTGAGTAAATCGGAAAAATACATCTTATTCTTCCCCCTATGGACATCCATAATTCCATTATAAACAATAAATGGAATCAAATCCATATAAATAATTAGTTTTTCACGCTAAATGCACTTGTTCATGCACTGATTTTGAATAGGCATTTGACTTAAAATGAAGTCAGAGAGGGGGGGATTACATGGTAAAGCCAGCGATTCTGGGTGGTACACCGGTTGCAGACCTGTCTTATATGAAAAGCCGAAGGATTCTTGAAAACCCTGACAAAGAGAAGGAATATCTTCTAAAAGTTTTTGACACCGGTATTTGGAACCACTGGAACAATAACGGTAATTTGGCAGGAGAATTCGAAGCTTTGTGGGCGGAATACAATACTTCAAAATACTGCTCGCTTGTGACAAATGGAACCCATGCACTGCAGTTGGCGTTAGAAGCGCTTGACATAGGCTATGGTGATGAGGTCATAGTACCTGGTATAACATGGCAGGCCACAGCCGGAGCGGTATGTGATGTAAACGCGGTCCCCATACTTACGGACATTAACAAGGATACCTTTTGCATTGATGCTAATATGGTTGAAAAAGCTATCACTTCCAAAACACGTGCAATAATTTGCGTTCACCTCTATAACCGGCTTTCTGATCTGGACAGTCTTTTGAAGATTGCGGAAAGGCACGGGCTTTGGCTTATTGAAGACTGCTCCCACTGTCATGGATCGAAGTTCAAAGGTAAAGGAGCCGGAAGCCTTGGTACCTTTGGTACCTACAGCTTCCAAAGTTCAAAATTAATGCAGTGTGCTGAGGGTGGAGCTGTTTTAACACAGGACCGGGAGCTTTATGGAAGGATTATGAGTTTAAGGAACTGCGGAAGAGACTTTGATAATATTAAGATTCATAGCGGAAATTACCGGATAACCGGTTTTCAGGCAGCAGTTCTTATTGCCCAACTGGAGGTTTTGAAAAGTAAGGCAGCCTATATAGACAAAATGGGACACGTTCTGGATGACACGCTGGATTCACTACCCGGGGTCCGGCCTTTGTCCCGCAACTCCGGCACAACCTGCCAGACCGGATATGGTTATGCATTCTCATATAGTCCTGAAAATTTTGACGGCCTGCCTGCCGGTATTTTCCGCAGTGCGTTATCTGCAGAGCTAGGTTTGGAGTTTACATCTACATATACACCCCTTAATATGAGCGAGGTTTATTATCCCCACCTGAAGAGAAGGCATCACCTTGGCAGGAATTATCTTGAAAGCATCAATCCCGCAAATTATAAGCTTCCCTCAGCTTTGGACATTTGGCTGAACAGAGCGGTCGTGACCCGTTGGTATATATTCAACAGCAGTGTAAAAGAGGCGTCATATTTAAGTGATGCAATATCAAAAATCTATGAACACAGAAAAGACCTTATAAAAAGGGGGATATGAATATGGCTGACAATAATATGCTTAGAACCTTTGACAGTACCGTATTGCCTATAATGACCTGCTGCGACAAGGTTCTGGATATTCTGGACAATAAAATTCCCGTTCCGAATGTTGCAGAGTTTTTTATAACCAACTTCTGCAATTTCAGATGCAGGCACTGCAGATGTATGAAGACTCTGACCGAGGATAAATATGCATATATGGATTTGGATTTTTTCTCAAGAGTATTGAAGGATTTAGCCGGAATCGGAGTAAAGTGCGTACATCTTGCCGGCGGCGGAGAACCACTTATACATCCTTATATAATAGATATCCTGAAACTTATTAAAAACTGTAATATGAAAACAGCCATTTACACAAACGGTTACAGCTTTACAGAATCTCCCGAACTCATAGAAACGGCACTTGAGACCTGTGACTCTATAAGGATATCGCTTGATGCCGCCAGTGAAGCTACCATGAAAAAGGTGCACGGAATGGATAATATAAGCTATTCCAAGCTTTATAACAGCTTATGCCGTATGATATCCCTCCGCGGCCGTCTTCCCAAGATAGGACTAAAAATGCTTATTTCAAAGCTCAATGTATCAGATATCAAGGAGTTTGTTCAACAGGGTGTGCTTATGGGTGCAGACTACCTGCAGTTCCGGTTCCTTACATTCCCCAAAGGTTTATCTCTGGAGCCTGAAGAGGTAAAAACATTAACAACCGAGATAAGTGAATACATATCCTTGTACAGTAACTGCAGTACTCAAATCGAAGTGGTACCTTCTTATGAATCGGACTCTGCGGCAGGCAAGTGCCTGGCATCCCTGCTTCATACAGTTATTGACTATGACGGCGAGGTATATATCTGCCCCTTTTTCGAAACCCGTAAAAGTTCACACAGATTAGGGAGCCTTAAAACCGCCGGCAGCTTCTCCGATTTATGGTATTCTCAAGAACATCTTAAGGTAAGAGAAAACATTGATTATTCAAAATGTGTGGCAAATTGTCAGATGCTCAGATACAACAAGGTTATTGATTTTATCAGCTCCGACGGCTATCGCTTCGATTTCATTTAAAGCAGTAAAAACCTAAGAATCTGCAGAGTCACAAGACAAATCTCTTCCCATATAATCTTTGCCATAATTAATATAAGGAGGTATGAGCTATGTCTGAATCATTATACGGAATTCTCCATCCTCTATCCATAACCTGCCGAAGTAAAGCAAGCATTTCCTTAATTTTTTATCTTGTTGCACTTCTGGCGTTGGCAAGCATTATTCTTATTTCTTTTCTTCTGGAACACTACTGCAAAAAAAATCACTGATGCTCTTATCACCGTAATTTCCTATATCAATTTGCAGGAGGGATTGGTATGAGTAAAAAACATTACCTTATACGAAAAGAACAGTCGAATCATAAAAACCGCATCCTGTATATACTGCTTTTTTCATCATGGATATTGACAATGGGCGGATTTGGTTACCGCTACTTCAGTCTTCCGGGCGGTAATGCCCTGATACACAGGATCAGTGATATTATAGTCTTTTTATTCCTGGGCTGCTTTACCTTATATGGTTATTTCAATATATTCAGCTTTATAATCTACCTTTTTATAAGTAAAAGAAAGATTAAAGGAGGTACTGAAAATGACAGTATATGAGCCTCTGGCAATCATAATGACAATATGCAACGATTTTAAAAAGGAATCTGCGGAATCGGTAACCAGCCAGTTTTACTCAGGTGACCTTAAAATATATTTTCTGGATGACAGCACCAAAGACGATGTTAAGCAGGAAATTGACCAGTTCTGTCTTGAACATCCACAAGTGATCCTTATCAGAAGAGTTGTAAAAAAGGATTTCAAAGCCGGGAATCTGAATAATGCCCTGTTCAACCATATAAAAGAGCCATATTTTATACAGGTTGATGCCGATCAAATGGTACCTCCCGGTTTTGCTGCGGGTTTATATGAGAAATTGGCAAGTTTGCCTTCCGACGTATGGTTCGTACAATGTGCACATTATCAGAACCCTCAGACCGGATTTGCCTATGATATAGGGCCGAGCTTATCATATATGTGGAAGATTTTCCTAAGGCTTAAGAATGTATTGGGATTTGTACCTAATTTCGGTCATGGAGTTATTTTCAGAAGGGAAGTTTTTGAAAGTATAGGTGGATATCTGCCTTTAGTAGCCGAGGATCTGACAATATCCGCAATTGCCCGTATGCATGGCTATAGAGGCTATTATGAAACCGGAATTGCAAGCGGTGAAGATTTCCCTGAATCCTATGAAGCATACCATAAACAGCAGTTCAAATACGTAACGGGTGCAGTAGAGTTTTTTCACAAGATTTTTTGGTCCTTTATAAAGTCGTCCAATGTGAGTTTGCTTGAGAAAATAGATGTTGCGGTATCATATTCATACAACCTTCTTCCTGCGTTGGTTTTACTGTACATATTTTTTTCAACCATAATACTTCCTGCTGTTTCGGCAGAATTGGTTATGCTGACTATAGCACCCGGGATTACCCTGCCCTTTCTGGTTCCGGATGCTGCAAACAGGCTTCTTTGTACTGCTTTTTATCTAATAACCTTGATAATGCTGGTCGCGCCAATGCTGCCGGCAGCCTTGGACATATTCAAAAAGCACGGACTGATAACCTTTAGAATGCTTATCCTATGCACGCCTATATATATTTCCAGAATGGTACCGTGTCTTATGAGTATACTCAAATATATTTTGTTTAAAGATGCTGAATTCATAACTACAGGAGATACTTCAAAACTGGATGACAGCAGTTTTAAAACTGGGGAAACCGGCCGTAGCTGGGGAAAACACATTTCGGATACCTTACACAAAATGCTTGATATCCGGGGAGAGAATGTTTACCGTATAAAACTGGTGACAGGCTTATTATTAGCCTTTTTCTCTATCAGAACACTGAATTTTATAATAATGTCGTATGCAATGAGTCTTATTATAAGTTACCTTATACACCATTTTGGCTGGGAAAATAAAATTATTAGAGTCCTTTGCTATTTCCCGTTTTTTATACTTATCTTCTCTTTAGTTATATGGGGTGTATTGGAGTTTATTTAGAAGTTCAAGAGAAATGTTTTAAAAAGGCACATGAGGAACATATCAATCCTGTATGTGCCTTTATTTTTATATTTATGAGAAACAAAATTAAGACTTCTCATTTTTTTAGGTATTCAATATATTCAAATCCCCATTCGCCTATTTCCTTAAGGACCCTTATAAACTTCCTGCCCATATCGGTTAAAGAGTATTCTACCTTAGGAGGCACAACCTTATAGACCTCCCTGTTAACAAGCCCATCCTGTTCAAGCTCTCTTAACTGCTGAGTCAAGGAACTTTGTCTGATACCAGGTAGAGACTTTTGCAATTCATTAAACCTTCTGACGCCGTCCTTCAGGCGCCATATTATGAGGATCTTCCATTTCCCTGCAATTATGTCCTGAGTAATTCCAATAGGGCAGCCTATTTCAAGCAGTTCACTTTTCCTGTCCATAAATTAATTCTCCATTTAATAGTACTAAAAATTGTACTTAGTACATAAAATAAAAGTACTTGTAAAAATTGTAGCTAGATAATACTATTATAATACATTATTTCTAAATTAAAAATAGTAATGTAATGGAGAGATTAATATGAATGAAACCTTAAAAACCATACTCGAAAGAAGAAGTATCAGGAAGTACAGCAGTGAGCAGATAAAAGATTCCGATTTGCAGGCTATCCTGGAAGCAGGCAAATTCGCTCCTTCAGCCATGAACCAGCAACCCTGGCACTTTACAGTTATTCAAAACCAGGAAATGCTTAAAAGGATTAATGAAATATGTAAAACAATCCTGATAAAAGTAAACAACAGTCGTATGGAGGAACAAGCCCAAAAGCTAGGATTGGAAAACGTTAATTTAATGTACAATGCTCCTACCCTTATGATTGCATCAGGTAACAAAAATGCTGTTGCCCCTAGTATTGACTGCAGCCTGGCAATGGAGAACATGTTTTTGGCAGCTGCATCCTTAGGCATAGGTTCATGCTGGATACATGCCCTTACCCACTTGGATTCGGATGAAGAAGGCAAGGAGTTTTTAGTGAAAGAATCGCTTATACCAAAGGACTACATTCTGGTAGGTTCAGCAGTGTTTGGCTATAACGCTGCAGCTGCGCCTGTTCCCCCACGCAGAGCAGAGAATAATGTAACTATAATAAAATAGTATAAAAAACCAATTAAACTGTCGACAACTTCCTGCCGGCAGTTTTTTCATCCTGGGTAATTTCCACGGTATCCGTCTTTCCCGGACTTATTATTCCATATTATTTACGACCTGAAATATTTTCAATTATTACTTGACAATACTATTGTCTGCGTTGTATAGTTAGTTACACGAGTAATTAACCAATTAAGTAATTGGGTTATCAAGTTAATTCGGAGAGGAGGATTCCATGTGAAAGTCAGTTTTGACAATGAGAAATCCATCTATATACAGATTGCCGAAGCAATAAAAGATGATATTCTTAAAGACATTTTTGAGGAAGAAACACAGATTCCTTCAACTACTCAAATGTCGGTATCCTACCGGATAAACCCTGCAACTGCCGCCAAAGGTGTCAATATGCTGGTTGATGAAGGAATTATCTATAAGAAAAGAGGAATTGGAATGTTTGTAGCTTCAGGAGCCAAGGAGGACATCCGGAACAGCAGAAAAAATGAATTCTTTGACAAATATATTGCAGCCATGATTGAGGAAGCCCAAAAACTTGGGATCAGCAGAGAAGATATAATCGATATGATTAAAGGCGGTGAAAAAAAACATGGGTAACATTCTGGAAATCAATAATGTATCAAAAACATATGGGAAAACTGCTGCACTGGAAGCTATAAATGTTTCCTTTGAGGAAGGGAAGATATATGGTTTGCTTGGGCGTAACGGGGCAGGTAAAACCACTCTTTTAAACCTTATAACAAACAAATTTGAGGCAACTACAGGAGAAATCCTTCTTGGAAAAGAGAGTGTTTGGGAAAATCCCAACGCCCAATCAAAAATATGTTACATGACTGAAAAAAACATGTTCCCCAAAGAATTTACCGTTCTGCAGCTTTTAAAATCAAGCTTTGATTTCTATGAAAATTTCGACTTGGAATATGCTCTGAACCTTGCCGAGCAGTTCAAGCTCAATATAGGTAAAAAGTTCAAGACACTTTCAAAAGGCTTTGAATCCATTACCAAAATTATTATAGCTCTCTCAACAGACTGTCCGTTGGTATTGATGGATGAACCAGTACTTGGCCTCGACGCTGCTGTAAGAGATAAATTTTACCGGATCTTCCTTGATAATTTTGCAAGGAAACCCAGAACCTTTATTATCTCCACCCATTTGATTGAAGAGGTTTCCGGAATTATAGAAGAAGCCGTTATAATTGATTCGGGTAGGCTGCTGCTCAAAAAACCGGTTGAAGAGATGCTTCAAATGGGTTACTGTGTGGCAGGTAAGTCAAATAATGTTGATAAGTACGCAGAAGGCAGAAAAGTTGTGCACAGCGAAATGGTAGGCAATTTCAAGACTATAACAATTTATGAGCCAGTCTCACAAAGAGACAACCAGACTGCAGCAAGTCTTGATTTGGAAATTGTTCCGGTACAGCTTCAAAAGCTTTTTGTACATCTGACTGGCGATTAAGGGGGAGGTATTGTTTATGAATAAAATTAAGAATATAGTATTATACAGTTTTGCAGGATGGAGAAAGTCTACACTTTTATTATCTGCCATAATCATAGCAATTGGATTATTATCCAAAGGGCTTGCAGTTTCATTTAACGGAAGCAGGAATATGCACTCGGAATTCAGCGGGTTTGAGATTACGCTGGGAATATTTATTTTTGTAGGGTTTATTGCATGCTTTAAGAATAATTTCAATCATCTTAACATAATGGGTGTAACAAGAAAAACCTTTTTTAAGGGTCACCTCCTTTTTATTGCTGCAGCTGCGGTTTCCATGCTTGTGCTGTACGGTGTACTTGCCGGTATATACATGTTGGCCGGTGTCAAGGTACAGACTTTGACAAGCCAGGTGTATTGGAATGTATCCTTCTTTCATATTATAATATTTACATTAAGCCTGTTCATTCTGGCTTCGACAGCAGGATGGCTGATCTCCCTTCTGTGCTACAAGTATGGGACACCAATGATTATAACACTGGCAGTATCTCCTGCCATTTTGTTAATGATTATTCCGATACTGTCAAACATACTTCATCTTGGAAATGCTCTGTGGGCAGTGATTAATTTTTACTTCGCCCTGAATTCTCACTCTTCACTTCTCGCCAGCCTGAATTTTGCGTCTACGGCAGTTGTATTTGCCTTCTGCAGCTGGCTCTTGATAAGGAAGCTTCCTGTAAAGGTGTAGGTCCATAAACTTGCTATTGTGACAAATCTCTGTCAAAATATAAGAGACAAAGTATCATTGAATATTAACGGAGGCGATAAAATGAGTTTCAGCGGTTTTATGGCGGAAGCTCCCAAATTCCTTTTTGAGAATAAGATGAACAATAGTAAGGAATGGTATGACAGCCATAAGGACATATATAAGAAATATGTATACAACCCATTTGTAGAGCTGATTCAAGAACTGTCACCAGTCATTAGCGAAATAGACAGCAGAATAATAACAGTTCCTTCAAAATTGATTTCCAGAGTCAGAAGGGATACGCGTTTTTCTAAAGACAAAAGCTTGTACAGGGATAACGTCTGGCTGGCATTCTTAAGAGACAAGTCCCAGATGTCGGTTTCTCCGTGCTTCTGGTTTGAGATAAATCAAAAGGGTTCCAGCTACGGTGTGGGTTATTATGGTGCGGAAACCTCTTCCATGGCAAAAATGCGGGCGCTTATAATAAATA
>JAUZPR010000113.1 GCA_030705825.1 Bacillota bacterium
GTTGCCTGCGAGACCGATATTTACGGCGCTTTGAGCGAATATATAATCACCTGTGCAACTCAGCATCCTGCAACTTTACTTGATATCAACAACTCGGTTCCCAGAGACATGTATGAAAAGAATAAGGATAAATTCAACGGATACAGGCTGGATGACCTGTTTATGGGATTCCACTGCGGAAATACGCCAAAATGCAACATGAAATATGCAGCAATGAAATACCAGTTAATTATGAAGAGATTACTGGAGCCCGATACAGAACCCGATATTTCAAGAGGAACTCTGGAAGGTATGATAAGGCCAGGTGATATAACCTTCTTCAGACTTCAGGGTACTGCCGACTGCTCCTTGAAAAGCTATGTTGCAGAAGGGGAAATCATAGATGTAGACCCGTGCACCTTCGGAGGAACCGGAATTTTTGCAATAAAGGAAATGGCCAGATTCTACAGGCATATACTCATAGCTAAGAGATATCCGCACCATGGAGGAGTTGCCTTCAAGCATTCCGGAAAAGTACTTTTTGCAGCCATGAAGATGCTGGGTATTGATGATGTTTCATTCAACCAGCCGGCCGGTATGCTTTACAAAGACGAAAACCCTTTTAAATAAAATCCGGCATTAAAAAGGTCCTTCCCTTAAACGGGAGGACCTTTTTTAATGATAGACAAATTCCACTATACCTTCGAAACCTTGATATGATCAATATCTCTGACATGTACGGGGGGCTGGTTGTGACATTCGCAGGATCCCCAGCAGGAACCCTCAGGATAGGAATCATTGGCTTTGCATTTGTCACATATTTCAGGCTGTTCATATATTGGTTCCCTTACTAGTTCAAACTTCAAATCATACCCCTGACTTTTTAGTTCCAACGCATCCTTAAGCTGCTCAAAGGGCAGGCTGGAATCCTTTATTTCCTTCTCAAACTGTATTATTATTTCATCTGCAGCCGGTCCTCCGGCGCATCTCCTGCAAACCTTGTATTTTTTGACCGACCCATCCACCACATATTCTTTATCTTCCCAAACATGCTGTATCCGGTTTTGGGTCTTTTTGCATCTCTTGCAGGTAGTGACCTGCTCACAGCTGTCCCCGGTTAAATATTGCCACTCGCTCAAATCGTGTTTCTCATTGGTAGTGTAATAAACTGTACCGCACCTTTTGCAATGCATATCCTGAATACATGAACCTGCGCCTTTGTACTCCCATTCTCCCCAATCATGAAAAATGTAGTTGTCATCTTCAATTGCACCGCATCTTTTGCAAATTCTATGCCTGGAACAGGAGCCCTCGGTCTTGTACTGCCATTCTCCCCAATTATGCCGTCTGAAACGGCAGATAATTTTACCCATATTCATTCTCTTTCACCTCGGTAAGGCGTTAATCGTGGTAATATTATACATTTGTTTTGAATTTGTGTAAATTCTAAACATAACACAAAAACTTTCCATGAAAAATTTCTATAATCTTGGGAAACTTATTCAGGGAGGTGTTTTTTTGAAGAAAAAGCTATTTTCAATTTGTTTATTGGCAGGCGTTCTCCTGTGTCTTGCGTCAAAAAGCCATGCAATAAAAAATATTACCTGCTTGAAAACTACCATAGAGTCCCGGGGAAAGCTCAGTCAGGATATATTGATTTCAATTTTGCACCCTTATGCTCAAAAGGCTATAACCGACTATTACAAAAATTATCTAAAGATAGCTCCTGTCGAAGACCCATGGTTTATTAAGATATTAAGAATTTGCAGGATTGCCGATGAACCTGACCACCAGAAAATATATTTTCTTGTAGAACTGAAAGCGGCTCCTTATATTGGTCCCCATAATTCAGTGGGAGTAGATTATATTACCTTCAAGATTCAAGACGGTAAGGTGTCATTGGCCAAATTCAAACACGTTAAAAGCTTTCCTATCGCACCCAATTATCAGGACATTATAAAAGCATGGCCGCCATCCTGAGAATTCTATGATAAAAGCCGGTTTCAATAACCCGGCTTTTATACAAATCATCACTATTTTGTTTTCAAGTAATCGTAGGGAGAATTTCCCGATGGCAAACGTCCATACGAAATATTCCACTTTTCTCTAAAATCTTTAATGTATTTGTAAAGCTAACAAATTGATTATTTAATACCCAGGGTAAGTATGGCTTAATCATTATAAATAACTATACTTATAAAATTCATCATAGTGTAAGAAAATAAGCAAGTATTGACCACATTACAGCAAAAAATGAAATGACATGATCCCCTAACTGGTTTATTATAAAATTAAATTCAGTATAAAAATAAGATACTTTGGAGGATTCTGTATGGTTGAAAATATGCCTGCTTACAAGAATGAAAGTCTGGGCTTTGAAGAACGTGCAAAAGACCTGGTTTCAAGAATGACACTGGAGGAAAAAGTAACACAGATGCTTTTTAATTCCCCTGCCATTTCACGTCTGGGCATACCTGCCTATAACTGGTGGAATGAGGCTCTTCACGGAGTTGCCAGGGCGGGAGTTGCAACATCGTTTCCACAGGCAATAGGACTTGCAGCAACCTTTGATGAAGATTTGATTTACCATACGGCTGATATAATTTCCACCGAAGGAAGAGCAAAATATCATGCATATTCAAAAAAGGGAGATACAGGGATATACAAGGGATTAACCTTCTGGTCTCCCAATATAAATATTTTCAGGGATCCAAGGTGGGGACGCGGTCATGAAACCTACGGGGAAGACCCGTATCTGACAGGAAGGCTGGGTGTTGCTTTTGTGAAGGGAATCCAGGGCAATGACAAGAAATATCTGAAGGCTGCAGCCTGCGCTAAACACTTTGCGGTACACAGCGGTCCTGAGAGTGAAAGACACAGCTTTAATGCCGAAGTTTCACAAAAAGATCTGCGTGAGACCTATCTTCCGGCCTTTAAGGAACTTGCAAAAGAAGCAAACGTAGAAGGCTTCATGGGTGCCTATAACAGAACTAACGGAGAGCCCTGCTGCGGAAGCAAAACTCTTCTCAGAGATATACTCCGCGGGGAATGGGGCTTTAAAGGATATATTACATCAGACTGCTGGGCCATCAAGGACTTTCATGAAGGCCACGGCGTTACGAATACAGCTCCCGAATCAGTAGCCCTGGCGGTAAATAACGGCTGTGATCTAAACTGCGGTAACATGTACGCCAACCTTCTGATAGCACATAAAGAGGGTATGGTTGATGAAAAGACCATAGATGAGTCGGTAATAAGGCTGTTTACCATCAGGATGAAGCTTGGCATGTTTGACAAGCCTGAAGAAGTTCCCTATGCAAGCATTCCTTATTCAATGAACGACTGCAGGGAACACAGGGAATTCGCGCTTGAAGTTTCAAAGAGAGCAATGGTTCTGTTAAAGAATAAAGATAATCTGCTTCCTTTGGATAAAAACAAAATAAAGACCATTGCTGTTATAGGTCCTAACGCAGACAGCAGGGATGCATTGATAGGAAACTACTATGGAACGGCTTCCAATTATGTTACTGTTCTTGAAGGAATCAGACAGCTGGTTAATGACAATACACGTGTTTTATACTCGCAGGGCTGCCACCTTTACAAGGATAAGGTGGAAGGTCTTGCAGAACGCGGAGACCGACTTGCAGAGGCTGTGAACGCTGCAGAAATGTCGGATGTGGTTGTTATGTGCCTTGGACTCGATGCAACAATTGAAGGAGAAGAAGGGGATGCAGGCAATGAATACGGAAGCGGGGATAAGGATCATCTGAACCTTCCCGGACTTCAGCAGGAGCTTTTAGAGGCAGTAACCAAAACCGGCAAACCTGTAATTCTTGCTTTGCTGGCAGGCAGTGCAATGGCTGTTAAATGGGCAGATGAGAATGTTCCTGCAATCATAGAGGCCTGGTATCCCGGAGCTGAGGGCGGTAAAGCCATAGCTTCCTTAATCTTCGGGGAATACAGCCCTTCGGGAAAGCTTCCGGTTACATTCTACAAAACAACAGAGGAACTGCCTGACTTCCATGATTACTCAATGAAGAACAGAACCTACAGATATATGAAAAAGGAACCGCTTTATCCCTTCGGATACGGCTTGAGCTATACATCCTTCGATTATAGCGACTTGAAGCTTTCAAAAGATAAGATAAATGCCGGTGAAAATATAAACTTGAGTGTTAAAGTCAAAAACACAGGGAAATATGAATCACAGGAAACGGTTCAGCTATATCTGCAGGATGTAAAGGCAAGCGTGGAAGTCCCGGTATGGCAGCTTGGAGGAATCCGTAAAGTTAATCTCACACCGGGCGAAGAGAGCAAAGTGGACTTTACGCTAACCGCAAGGCAGATGGCACTTATTGATAACGACGGTAAATGTATACTTGAACCGGGAACGTTCAACGTATATGTAGGAGGAAGCCAACCTGACGAGAAGAGCCGCAGGTTAACAGGAAAAGCTGTTCTCAAGGCTGAATTCGAAGTTCTTGGAAAGTCAGTAGAGCTTGAATATTAATTATTTTATGGTATTTATAGATTGAAGATCATTTAACATATTTACCCCCGCTGTAATTTTATATAAAATATAGTGGGGGTTGTTTTATGTTAAACGGACTGCATGAAAAAAACTTATTTTCGGATAAATATCCTTTCAGGTTTCTGGTAAATACCCAGGATAACTTTAACTATCCTTTGCATTGGCATAATGCCGTTGAATTTATTTATAACATTGAAAATGAGTCAAGGGTCGAGGTAAGCGGAAAAGAATACATACTTGAAGAGAAGGATATTTTAATCGTCGCAGGCGGGGAAATCCATGGTTTTAACAGCAGCCGGGGTAAACGGATTATAATACAGTTTGAGCTCCAGCAGTTGGATTTCTTTGGGGATATGAATCCGGTAAAACGGTTTTTGTCCTGCACCAGAATCATTAAGCCTTCGGAAAATGCCATTACTCACCTCCAGCTTGAAGAACAAATATTAAAAATTTCCGGCGAATGCACCGAGAAAAAGGCTGCTTACCAGCTCTTTCTCAATGCTCGGATATTAGATATACTCGTAATACTTTCAAGGGATTTGTTAAGCAAAGCCGATTCGGTTGAAACTGAAAACAAGGCAAAAAAAATGAATGGTTTGGAGAAGCTGGACAGGGTATTCATGTTTATTGAAAATAATTATGAGAAGGATATAAGCCTTAAAGAGGCGGCCGGCGAGGCAGGCTTCAGTGAGTACCATTTTTCAAGGCTGTTCAAGGAGATAACAGGCAGGAATTTTCACAGCTATTTAAATGAATACAGGATAAAAAAAGTCGAGAAGCTGCTGTTGAACGACCAATATACTATAGCTTACATAGCCCATATGGCCGGCTTTAACAGTATTTCCACCTTTAACAGGGCATTCAGGGAAACCAAGGGCTGTTCACCATCAGATTATAAAAAGATCCAGGTCTATTAATTTTCAAAAACACCACACTTCCTATTGACATCCATAAAAAGTGGATATAATATATAAATATGCATAGGGTAGTGGGGTATACTAAATAATAGTACTAATATAGTTGCAATTGAGCACACATACATACGGTTTTTTTTGAAGGGACAAAGAAGATGAAGGAAAATACATTAATAATAAATGGAATGACATGCGCTGCATGTGCCAGGACAATAGAAAGGGTTACGAAAAAGCTGGACGGTGTAATTGAATCAAATGTTAATTTTGCCACCGAGAAGCTTAATATCACATTTGACGAACAGAGGCTTACCATGGATGAAGTAAGGAATGCAATATCGAAGGCAGGATATGGAGCGAAAGAAGAGGTCTCTGAAAAAGAAGTATATTTGCCTATTGAGGGTATGACGTGTACTGCGTGCTCAAAAGCAATAGAAAGAGCTGTTGGCAGGCTTGAAGGAATTGAAGCAGTGAATGTAAATTTTGCTTCTGAGAAGGCTTATATTAAATACAAATCCGAAACAGTGCGGTTGTCGGATATAAGGCAGGCTATACGCAAAGCAGGCTATAAGGCATTGCTTGCCGAAAATGAAACAAAATTGGATGAGGATAAAAACAGAAAGGAAAAAGAGATCCGTACATTATGGCTTAAATTTATAATATCTGCGCTGTTCACCCTACCCCTTTTATATATATCCATGGGTTCTATGATATGGTGGCTTAAATGGCCTATACCCAGTTGGCTTAAGCCAATGCAGTATCCTTTTGTATATGCTTTGACCGAAATAGCACTTATTATACCTGTAATTGCCATAGGTTACAGGTTTTACCTGGTAGGATTTAAAGCCATACTGAGAGGAAGCCCCAATATGGATTCACTTGTTGCCATGGGAACTACAGCAGCAGTAGGTTACAGCCTGTATTCTACATACCGGATTTACATTAATGATTTCAAATTTGTGAATAGCCTATATTTTGAATCTGCAGGTGTAATAATTACGCTTATACTGCTGGGTAAATCTCTTGAAGCCATTTCAAAAGGGAAAACATCTGAAGCAATAAAAAAGCTGATGGTGCTTGCACCCAAAACCGCCGTTGTCATGCATAAGGGTGAGGAACTGGAAATTCCGATAGACGAAGTGGAAGAAGGAGATATAGTTGTTGTCAAACCGGGTGGGAAAATACCTGTTGACGGAGAAGTGACCGAAGGGCTGACATCTGTGGATGAATCCATGCTGACAGGTGAGAGTATACCGGTAGAGAAAAAAATCGGCGACAAGGTTTACTGTGCCAGCCTTAACAAAAACGGCACAATCAGGTTCAGAGCGACTAAAGTGGGAAACGATACTGTTTTGGCACAGATAATCAAGCTGGTTGAGCATGCCCAGGGTTCAAAAGCACCTATAGCAAGAATGGCGGATATAGTTACAGGCTATTTCGTACCTGTAGTTTTCGGGATAGCGGTACTATCTGCTATGGCGTGGTATATTTCAGGTAAAAGCAGTGAGTTCTCACTGATGGTATTTATAGCGGTGCTGGTTATTGCATGCCCTTGCGCACTTGGTCTTGCAACGCCTACAGCAATTATGGTAGGTACAGGCAAGGGCGCAGAACTGGGTATTCTGTTTAAAAGCGGCAAAGCTCTGGAAATTGCCCATAAAATAAATACTGTTGTTTTTGATAAAACAGGAACCCTTACAGAAGGTTATCCGGAGGTTACAGACATAATAGCATTAAATTCAATTAATAAAAATGAATTGCTTCAGTTGGCGGCTTCGGCTGAAAAGGGGTCGGAACATCCTCTGGGCGAAGCAATTGTACGAAGTGCCGACAAGGAAAAATTGGCTTTGATCAAGCCGGATAGGTTCGGTGCATTGCCGGGAAGAGGTATTGAAGCAATATTCTCAGACAGAAAGGTTCTTTTAGGTAATGCCAGTCTGATGCTGGAAAACAAGATAGATCTCATGAATCTTGAAGCTGAATCCGATGAACTTGCATCAAAAGGTAAAACGCCAATGTTCATTTCAATAGACGGCAAGCCTGCCGGTATAATTGCGGTCGCAGATGTTATAAAGGTTAATAGTAAGGAGGCTGTCCGGAAATTAAAGGATATGGGTCTTGAAGTTATTATGATAACCGGTGATAATAGGAAGACTGCAGAAGCTGTTGCAAAACAGGTAGGAATAGACAGGGTTCTTGCTGAAGTACTTCCCCGGGATAAGGCGGATGAAATACAAAAACTGCAGTCGGCAGGCAGAAAAGTAGCAATGACGGGAGACGGTATTAATGATGCCCCGGCATTGGCTCAAGCGGATATCGGAATTGCAATCGGGTCAGGTACCGATATCGCTGTTGAATCGGCAGATATAGTATTGATGAAAAGTGATTTGATGGGTGTGACTACCGCTATACAACTGAGCAAACGTACAATTAGGAACATCAAACAAAACCTTTTTTGGGCATTTGGATATAATACCGCAGGAATACCTGTGGCAGCAGGCTTGCTTTATGCTTTGGGCGGACCGCTGCTAGACCCTGTTTTCGGAGCGGCAGCAATGTCTATGAGCTCTGTATCGGTATTGACCAATGCACTGAGATTGAAAAGATTTAAACCACTATAATACGAGGAGGATGTATATGAAAAAGCAGATAAATATTGAAGGTATGGGCTGCGCAAATTGTGTAAGGCATGTGACTGAGGCCTTAAAGGAGCTGCCGGGAGTTTTGGATGTAGAGGTACTTCTTAATGAGAAAAATGCTGTCGTCGAGGCAAGCGCTGAAGTTAGTGATACAAGTCTTAAGGAAGCTGTAGAAGATGCAGGATATGAAGTTACAGGAATTATAGAACTGTAAACTGATTTGAGTTTATGAAAGGAGCTGCAAAAGATGGATAAGAATGATCCGGGTAACCGGTGTTGTACAAATGGAGAAGAATGCAAGCTGCACATGGACAGTAATGGTGTTAAAACTACAAACCGGTCTGATAAACTGAAGGAATCCCTGATAGCAAGGCTTAACCGGATTGAGGGACAGGTACGGGGCATTAAAAGCATGATAGAAAAGGATACCTATTGTGATGATATCCTGAATCAAATTGCATCAGTCCAGTCAGCTATGAACTCTGTAGGCAAGCTCTTGCTTGAATGTCATATGAGGGGTTGCGTTGTTGAACAAATAAAAGCCGGAGAGACAGATGTGATAAATGAACTTCTCCATACCATAGAGAAGCTGATAAAGTGAGAATTTTGGAGGAAATTATGAAAGGTAATAAAATAATCATACTACTGTTATCAACAGTGGTTTTACTTACCATGTCCGCATGTGGATCTACAGACTTGGTAGCAAAGGTTGCAGTCAGCTCGTTTGATAATTTGGTAAAGGCTGCACCAAATACAGTTACATATGACAAGACAAAGGATGGGTGGACAGTCAGTGGTCTGGACTGTAAGGAAAGTATCATATTAAGCAGCGACTTTTCCGGCAGTAATCCCGATATTGAGGTAGAATTTGATGCCCAGCCTTTTTTAACGGCAGGGCTGGATGTAAAAAAGTTGTCGGGCAGCCAGTATACATATAATGAAACGACGGGAAAAATCACTATGCAATATGAGTACAGTGAAGATAAATTCAAAGCTGCCGATAAAGAATCAATACTAAATACATTCAAGGATATTGTGAAAACAAACAGGGAAATATTCGGTTACCATGAAGAGGGCGACCATTATATGATAGCCCTTGGTAATGATAATGCATTTGCCTGGGCAAAGGACTTAAGCAAAAATAAGACAGATATGGCTTTTATACTGAATCCAAAACCGTTTATTGATGCAGGCGTGGATACCGGTAAAATCAAGGAATGGGTTTTTACCAAAGTGCCGTTTACTGACAAGGATGGAAAGCAGGTTTGGGTTGACAGGTTTGTAAAAGGCTTCAATATTTCAATTAATACGGCATCAGGTAAATCTGATACGAAACCACAGTATTCCAGAATAGAAGGGAATATACAAACTGTTGCCATAGCTGTTGAGAAGGAAAAATATGCACCTATAGTGGTGCAGAAGGGGATTCCCGTAAAGTTTATATTAAATGCGGATGCATCAAAGCTGACAAAATGTAACAGTACTGTGGAGATACCTGATTATGACATTAAAAAATTATTAAAACCAGGAGAAAATGTAATTGAGTTCACTCCCCAAAAGGCGGGCACAATAACCTATAAATGCAGTATGGGTATGATTAAAAGCAGTATCACAGTGGTTGAAGATATAAAAAGTAAAATGTGATTTTTTAAATAATATAAATAAACCGGTCAAGTCAATTCCAACCTGGCCGGTTTTATCAGTATCTGGACTAAAGCTCTTTGGCAGACGTCAGAAGGTTATTTGATATCTGAGTCAATCTCGTGCTGGTGGCAGCTATTTCTTCTGTTTGGGCTGCCTGCTCTTCACTTAAGGCAGCAAACTCTGATATGAAGGTGAAAATATTATTTATTTCATTTTTAATGACATCCAAGGCTTTTGTTATTTCTGCAGCCGAATTTTTGCTATTCAATGCAAGCTTGCGAATTTCATCGGCTACTACAGTAAAACCACGGCCTTGTTCACCTGCGCGGGCAGCTTCAATTGACGCGTTCAGGCCTAAAAGATTTGTCGTATCGGCTACTGATTTTACATATTGGATAATTTTGTCGAGATTTTGAATATGGTCTTGAATGTTACCTAGATTGACATTTATATTTTGACTGCTGCCGGCTAATTCCTGTGATGCACCTGCCAATTGGCTTGATGTATCTTCAAGCATATTGGCACATGTATTAAGTTCATGGGACATATCTATGAAATTCTGTTCTTTTTGCTGTGAAATTGCAAAAGACATAGTTCCTACAATATCATCGGTATCATTGTTAATCAAAGGTACGACATAAGATATTATTGGGAAGCCCAGAATCTCTTTGGGAATACGCGAAACTTGTTTTTGCCGTGTAAGAATTGCCTTTTCGGAAGTCCTGTATGCTTCTTCGGCATTATTAAGTTTACTTCCCTCCTTGATAATTAATTTAAAAGTTTCTGCCTGCTTGACCAAGATGAATTGCTCGATATCCGTGAGACCAACAGCGATATCATTGTTGAAAAAAGATGGAATAGAGTGAAAAACAGTTTTAAATGCTTCAAGGAATTCCTCATTTGTATATGCCATTTTTGTCCCTCCAAAGCAAAATTTGTATATTATGTTTTGCTTTAATTGTATATATATATTACTATTGTGTCAACTTGCTGCATAGTTTACATATTCAGGGAGAAAGAAAAAATAACTTTACAAAACGTAGCATAAATAATGAATTCCGCATATATATATAATAGGCTTCGTTATACATTTGATTTGTTTGATTACATAATTTATAATTGACAAAGGAAAACAAATCTGATAACATAACCAAAAAACCAGTTATATGCAATGATAGGGAAAAAAGCGCCGCGGTATGTTGCTGAAGAAAGCTGTTGGTTGATGAAAAACAGTGCACAGAGCGGGATGCAAACTCACCCTTGAGCAGTTAGTTGAAAGCTTCAGTTACTTTAATTACTGGAGTAAGTAGATGCAGACCGGTGTCTCACCGTTATATGAGAGGGCATTTGCCTAATGGCTGATGCTGCAGAGTGGGTATTTTTATAATACCAAAAAGAGTGGTACCACGGAAGTATAATGCTTTCGTCTCTGGCTAAATGCCGGTTGACGAAAGCTTTTTTGTTATCGGCATAATAGGAAAGTCTGGTTATATAACTGAACTCAAAAATTAGGAGGAAAATAGTATGAAACTTGCATTTTCTACCCTTGGCTGTCCCGATTTCAGTTGGACGGATATCTATCCTATGGCTAAGGATTTTGGGTTTGACGGAATTGAAATCCGCGGACTCGGTAATGAAATATTTGCCGTTCAGGCACAGCCGTTTACGGAATCCCAGCTTCCACACACAGTAAAAAAACTTTCTGAATTACATCTTGATATTCCCTGCCTGTCATCAGGCTGCTGTCTTAAGTTTGCTGAAAACGCAGAAAAAAACCACCAGGAAATCATGGAATATATAAAATTGGCTGCAAAGCTAAAAACCCCGTATGTTCGCGTACTTGCCGACCTGAACCCGCAGGCTGACGGTGAGGTTGATGACGAGGTTGTACTTGCCGCACTTAAGGCTCTTGTTCCTGCTGCAGAAGAAAACGGTGTTACACTTCTCATTGAAACTAATGGAGTTTACGCCGATACATCAAGACTTGGAAAATTGCTTGATCACGTTGCAAGCGATGCTGTAGGCGCATTGTGGGATATGCACCATCCTTACAGGTTTGCTGGTGAAAAGCCGGGGAAAACGGTACACAATTTAGGTGCTTATATTAAATATGTTCATATAAAGGATTCGGTAATTGAAAACGGCAAGATCAGCTACCGTATGATGGGTGAGGGAGATCTACCCATTGA
>JAUZPR010000114.1 GCA_030705825.1 Bacillota bacterium
AATTTTCTGGTGGAAATGACGAGAAGGTCACACCCGTTCCCATACCGAACACGGTAGTTAAGCTTCTCAGTGCCGATGATACTTGGCTGGTAACGGCCCGGTAAAGTAGGACTCTGCCAGATTTATATCAAAGCTCTATGCTTTACAGCATAGGGCTTTGTTTTGTTATATTCCTTATTATTACAAAATAGTATATAATATATATGAACTAGTGAATTATACATAAGGGATGGATGTTTGTGAGGTTTATAAGGGTTTGGGCTTATAATTGCGCCAGGTATCTTTCTGACAATATGAAAGAATCCCATCAAAAGAGAAGCATATATTACTATGGTTTTCAGATATTGATAAGTAGTATAGTTAAGACCTCTCTTTTAGTTATAATTTCACTGTTTATTGGCACACTTTTGCCTACTTTGGTTGTTCTGGCAGCATTTGCTTCACTACGGGTTCTTGCAGGCGGGTATCATATGGATTCCTATGGGAAATGTGCATTTTTTTCAATAGGTATGTTTGTTCTTGGTGGTGTAATAGCCAAATATACAGTTCAGTACTGGGATTTAATAATTCTCTGTTCATTTTCAGCAGCAGCGCTCGCAGCAGGTATTTTTGTTTTAATAAGATGGGCTCCAAGGGACAATCCACGCAGGCCAATAACTAAAGCTGAAGAAATAAGGAACTTTCGAAAGCTTTCTTTTATATATATGTGTTTATGGATTATAGTAAATGTGACGTTGATACTTATGAAACATAACATATATGTTATTTCAATATGCTTTGGCATGTTGTTTGAACTGCTTACAATAGTACCCTTCGGGTATAATTTCTTTGAATGGTTAAGCGGAAATGTCGATAAATTAAATAAACAACAAAAATTTATACATAACAGGAGATAGTTTATGTTTAGCTAAGAATGAAATCGATTTGCAAATAATGCAAACCGATTTTTGCATTTTTGAAAGATAAATGATGCGAGATTTTATTTGCCTTTACAAAAGAGATTGAAAGTATTAAAATAAATAAAAAAATAACAAAGTACTTGCAAATAGAAAAATCAGGCATTTCAAGTTTTTTGGACATGCTGTTCCAGTACAAGACGGAATTAATTGATATAGAATTTAATATTACTCAATCTTGCAGATTTAAAACATCAAAAATTCAAAAGGATTAGATAATCAGATGGATACAAAGGAATTACTTAAGGAAATAAAGGAACTGAAACAAATAAAAAACGCTGTTATTGTTGCCCATAATTATCAGATTGATGATGTTCAAGCAGTTGCAGATATGGTCGGTGACTCGCTTGCCTTGAGTAGGTATTGTGCCACTGTAGATGCCGATGTTATTGTTTTCTGTGGTGTTCATTTTATGGCAGAAAGCGCAAAAATTTTATCACCTGAAAAAACCGTACTTCTTCCAGAAGCTGACGCAGGATGTCCTATGGCCGATATGGCTACGGCAGAGGCAGTTAGGGAAAAGAAAAAGCAACACCCAGAAGCTGTGGCAGTTTGCTATATTAATTCCTCCGCCGAAGTAAAGGCCGAATGTGATATATGCTGTACTTCATCAAATGCAATTGATGTGGTCAGATCATTAAAGGAAAAAGAGGTAATTTTTATTCCCGATATGAATCTTGGCAGCTTTGTGGCAAAAAAATTACCTGAAAAAAAGATCATACCCTGGAAGGGCTTCTGTATTACTCATCACAAAATTAAAGCCGAAGAAGTAAAGCAAATGAAAGCGCAGCATCCTGATGCACTGCTTCTGGTTCATCCGGAGTGCAGTCCTGAAATTGTAGAAATGGCTGATTTCACAGGAAGCACAAAACAAATAATTGATTTCGCTAACAATTCTACAAATTCAAAGTTTATAATCGGTACAGAGATGGGCGTTTTGTATAAGCTTAAAAACGACAATCCCAACAAAACTTTTTATTTGATGTCTCAGGGACTAATCTGCCCCAATATGAAGAAAACATCTTTAAAAAGTGTACTTGATGCACTGAAAGAAATGAAACATGAGATAAATCTTGATGAAGACATAAGAACTAAGGCAAAAAAGTCATTGGACAGAATGCTTGCAATCAAATAAAGTGTGCAAGAGCTTACCACGGTGATGCACTTGGGCAGATTGAAAGAGGGTTATGTATTGAAAGTAAACAGATATCTTGTAGATTTTGACTCGGAAAAGATGGAAGCAGAATTCCATGATGTCCTGATAATAGGAAGCGGTATTGCAGGAGTTTATACGGCTCTGGAAATAGACGACAAGCATGATATAGCCATCCTTACTAAGGAAAGCATCAATATGAGCAATTCGGTTCTTGCGCAGGGAGGTATTGCAGTTTCCCTTGATAAAGGAGATTCACCTGAATATCACTTTAAGGATACCATATATGCGGGTGCCGGACTGTGTGATGAAGATACGGTATGGGTGCTGGTAAATGAGGCTGCGTCAAATATTGAATGTTTGTGTACTTATGGTGTAAATTTCGATAAGAGCGGAGAAGGAGAACTGGCACTTACCAGAGAAGGCGCACATAGTAAAAACAGGATTATACATGCCGGTGACACAACTGGTAAGGAAGTATGTGACAAATTGATTTCCGAGGTTAAAAACAGATCAAATGTAACAATAAAAGAAAGAACCTTTGCACTGGATCTTTTGAAAGAAGGCAATACCTGTAAAGGTGTGCTTGCTTATGACGAGGATACCTCCAAATTTAAACTATATTTATCTAATCTTGTAGTTTGTGCAACCGGAGGGTATGGACAAATATATGAAAATACAACCAATCCTGAAGTTGCAACCGGTGATGGAGTATGTCTTGCATACAGGGCCGGGGCAGAACTGATGGACCTTGAATTTATACAATTCCACCCTACCGTACTTTGTCATCCGGAAAACAGGAGTTTTCTCATTTCAGAGGCAGTCAGGGGTGAAGGAGCTCAATTAAAAAATATACATGGCGAAAGGTTCATGAGCCAGTACCACGAATTGGGCGAGCTTGCTCCGAGGGATGTAGTTTCAAGAGCCATATTTGCTGAAATGAAAAAGACTTCATCAGATCATGTTTTTCTGGACATAACCTTCAAAGGCAGGGAGTACCTTGAGAATAGATTCCCCAATATATTTAAAACCTGTCTTGGCTATGGAATAGATATTTCAAAGGACTATATACCGATTGCACCTACAGAACACTATTGTATGGGCGGCATTAAGACCGATGTGTACGGAAGAACCAACATAGAGGGACTGTTTGCCTGCGGAGAGGCAGCATGTAACGGTATACACGGTGCAAACCGTCTTGCCAGCAACTCCTTGCTTGAGGGTTTGGTTTTCGGTAATAAGATTGCGACTGAAATAAACACTTATTTATCTTATAAAGGCGGGAAACAACAGGAATTTAGTTTTAATTACAATTCAGAACGTACCTTAAGGGAAATGGATAGTACAGAGGCAATAAACTCAGTAAAAAGGATTATGACCCATGACGTGGGAATTATAAGGAATAGAGAAGGTCTTTCGCAAGCAGCCGGAAAGATAGCTGTAATATCAAAAGAGATTAATGATATGAAAAATGACAGTATAAAGGATTTTGAACTTCAAAATGTAGTTCTGCTTTCAGGACTTATAATAGATTCTGCAATCAAGAGAGAGGAAAGCAGGGGGGCCCATTACCGTTCAGATTATCCAAACACGGAAGAAAGCTGGAAAAGACACATTGTAAAAAAAGTTGAGAGTTTTTAGTTCTGGGTTCGGAGTTCAGAGTTAAAAGATCAGACTGCTTTTTAAATAAGGAAATATTTAAAAACCCTGAACCGCAAACCCCGAACTCCAAACCATTTGATATTACAGGAGGAAATCATGCTTCACAATTTGGATATAGATAATGTTATTTTAACTGCCTTGAAAGAGGATATGCCTTTGGGAGATATCACTACTGAAAATCTTATTGATAGTGATTCAGTTTCCCCGGCAAGGCTGATAGCAAAGGAAAATGGGGTAATAGCCGGCCTTGACGTAGCCGAGAGGGCATTTAAACTGCTGGATACTGATATTGAATTCAAACGGATGGTGCAGGATGGTACCCTGGTTAAACACGGAGATATAATAGCTGAAATAGAGGGCAATACAAGATGCATGCTTAAGGCTGAGAGAACAGCGCTAAATTTTCTCCAACGCCTATCCGGTATTGCAACCCAGACAAGAAAATATTGTGAACTGGTCAAGGGGATGCCTGTCCGGATTGTTGATACCAGGAAGACAACACCGGGTTTGAGATTTCTTGAAAAGTACGCCGTTAAGGTCGGAGGCGGTAGTAATCACAGGTTTTGCCTGTCAGACGGTGTTCTGATCAAGGACAATCATATTAAGGCGGCGGGCGGAATAAAAAATGCTGTTGAATTGCTTAGAGGCCGTATTCCCCATACCATCAAGATCGAGGTTGAGACCGAAACCCTTGAGCAGGTCAAGGAAGCATTGGATGTAAAAGCCGATATAATCATGCTAGATAATATGAAGCTTGATACTATAAAGGAAGCAGTAAAACTGATAAACGGAAGGGCTTTAGTAGAACAGTCGGGGAACGTCAGCCTTGACACGGTTTATGAATATGCTGCGGCAGGAGTGGATATCATCTCGGTAGGTAAGCTGACGCATTCGGTTAGTGCGCTGGATATAAGTATGAGGTTCATTTAATAGTTGAAAGTTGACAATTGACAGTTATTTGGAGATAGGGCTGTTTGCAGTAATCACTGCAGCAGCTTTTTATTTTTTGCCCTCGTTATAATTACTCCCCTCTCCTGATGTGGGAGAGGGGTCGGGGGTGAGGGTTAATTTCGGGAAATATTTAACATTACGAAATGACTTTAAGATGTAATTACATCCTGTGGATAAGTTTTATACTTATCCACAGCAAGGTGTAATAAATTGCAGTTTACATAAACACATTTTTCGGAACCCTTGCGATTGTATGGATTCAAGATTTTTTGCTGAAAGCAAATATCCACAGGCATGTGGATAAAACTATGCTTTTCTGTGTAAATTCAGTTATTTTGCCTTTTGGGGGTATGGCAGCTGTGAATCCAGCATATTGTAAATTCTGTCAAAAACCCGCTTGTTACTAAGGATACCTTTATGATTTGCGGCATCAGCCAAGTTTCCGTTCAGCAAATTACTCATTGAGAAATTATTTCCGCCTATGTTGTACATTTCGGTTTGTATTCCCCACTCTTCAAGGCTTGCGCTTTCAGGGTCCACAACTTCGTCGTACTGATCAAGAATATTACCTGTTTGAATTTTACTGTTAAGCCCCTTATTTATTGTATCAGGCAGGAGTTGGGATAAAAAGTTGCTGTCAGGGACCAAGTCCCGTATACCTTGATCATTATAATAGATTTGTCCTATGGAAGCCCAGGGAGAACCTTTGTGAGGAACCGAAAGAAAGATGATTTTCTGGATATTGTCCTGATTGATATAACTACTGCTGCAGCTGTAATATCTTACAACAAGACCACCCATACTGTGAGCGATTATATTAAACTTTTTAACCTGTATGCCTGCCGAAAGGTATTTAAGCTTTTGCTGGTCCAGGAAGCTGCCCAGCTCTTTGGCGGAGGAGACAGCACCTTTATCGGATGCGTATGTTATGGCTTCTCCCTTTATTCCTTTTGCAGCCAGATAATCCTTCATATTGTCAAATACCGCACCTGACGCCAGATATCCGTGTACAAATACTACTGGAACATTTGTTAACGAAAATTTTAATGTGAAACTTGCATCAGTTCCGGAAACAGAAGCCTTTATTTCAACATTCTTATTACCGTTTTTAAATACATCCGGCTTTAACAACGGAGGAACATAACTGACTAAGCATTGGCCGGACTTATCGGTTGTTACACCGGAAGGAGTAATGCTCCCCCCGCCTGTAATATTGAATTTTATTTTTACTTTGGATGCCGGCAGTCCTGTGGAGGTTGACGCATTGATTTGAAGTACAAGCTTGTTTGAAGGTTCCGCAGCCAGTATCTTTACATTTGGATTTACCGGAGTCATTGAAAGAACAAGTGAGCTTTTCTGGCTTACAACAGCAGCAGAGCTATTAAAAATACCTTGAGCTGCAATAAGGTATAACAAAAGTAAAAAAGCTGCTATGACTATAAACCATACCTTCAATTTTTCAAACACCAGCATCAGTCCTTGTATGAGTTTCGAATGTTGACATAACTCTAAATTTAAATTAATTATAACATTTTGAAAAAAGATGTTCATCTGTAAATTTTTCTAGGTTGATGATACCAATATAGGCATTGCACTGGTTTCGAACATCGATTTTCCTTCTGAAGTATAATTTTCATAGGCTATTTATATTTATTTAGGTTAATTTAATATATGGGATAAAAGTATTGAAAAATGTTGATGAAAGGATGATTAAATTGAAGGTAAAAGATATAATGACTAAAAATGTTGCTTATGTTAATCCCGGTTCAACTGTAATAGAAGCGGCCCAGCTTATGCAAAAGCATAACGTGGGTTCCATCCCGGTTTGTGACCAAAACGGTATAGTAGGTATAGTAACAGACAGAGATATAGTTGTAAGAAATGTTGCCCATGGAACAAACCCGCAAAGTACTCCTGTAAGAGATGTTATGACATCACAGGTTAAAACAATAACGCCTGAAATGGATGTAAATGAAGTATCACAATTGATGTCAAACAGCCAGGTCAGGAGGCTTCCGGTTGTTGAGAACAATATGCTTGTGGGGATGATATCGCTCGGTGATATGGCAACCAATCCTAATTCAGACATGGAGGCATCAGACGCTCTTACAGAAATATCAAGGCCTGCAAATCCGGTCAACATGAAAAAGCGGTAGTGTGCTTGTTTAGTATTTGGGGTGGGATAGGTGATCTATTCCACCCGTTAAATTTAATTTACTGATAAATAGTTACAAATTTTATTGAATATAAATCGCAAGTCAGTAAGTCATCGGTTTCTTGCTCCCTGAGAAGAATATAGCTGGCACCTACTGCCAGAAGCAATCCTGATCTGTCCTGCATGGTATTTGTTCCTATCAGAAAATCAACCCTGACTCTCTTTCCTATCTGAGTTCTTAAAAAACCTGGCAAGAATTGGGTGCTTGAAAGAGTAGTCATTGTACCTTCACCCGTACTTGGAATAGATGGTATTGCAGGTACACCGGGAACTCCCGGCATGGTAGGTGCCCCTGGCATACCTGGTTGCGTATATATAGGACTTGGAAAATTAGCCGGGCCTGATGGCATACCTGTGGGATAACCGCCGGGTGATATTACCGGACTGGGGTACATGGGCATATTAGGCATAGGCGTTTGGCCTGTTTGCTGCCTGGAATCAAAGCAAGGACACATGTTATTCTACCTCCTATTAATTTAGTTTCTGACAATTTATGATTTTGTCGGACTGAAAGATTCAACGGTCAGTATTTCAGTCTCCTTGGTTATTATGTTTGATAATAGAGTGAAGTTGGGTTATAAAAGCAATGCTGGTTTATTCTGTTGAAAATAACTCCTGAACCATTCCGGGGGAAATATGATGCACAATCAGGCGCAAAAGGATTGTAATACCATAAACATTCTCCCGCACCTGAAAGTTTATTGCCTGAAAGGGCCCAATCGGCTATATGATAATGTATGTCTTCCGGTGGATTTGACCATACTGTCTGTGGATTGGGTTCACCATAAACGTCAGACATCATGCAGGTAAATTCACCTGGCTGCTGGATGACATTACGAAGGCTCCCCTGGTTTTCTCTAAGATATTGCCCTCCCGAAACGTTAACTCTATTCATAATTACCGTAGCAACCGCCTTCATGCCGTCTTCTCCTTCGCCGCCGGCTTCGCACTTCAGAAGCCGGGCAAAAAGTTCTCTTGTAGTCATATTACTATCACCTTCTCGTTTTCAGATTAGTGAAATCTTAAAAACTGGTTCATTTTTACACATTAAGTCAGTATTTTCGTAATGGTAAAAATGAAGTTCTATGGGACACTAAATTTATATTCCCGTATCTTAATACAGTATATTAACATAACAAGTAAATGGTAACAGAAAATTGAAATATCACTGTTCAATCCTGTTAGGATATTAGAAAAAAAAACCTCGTTTTTTAATTAAATATATGCAGATAATATTTTTGCTGCGGTTTAAAAAACCGGGCAAGGAGGGATGAACTGTGAGTAGACATAGGAGTATGATGTCAGATGAATTAAAGGCTGAGATTGCAAAAGAACTCGGAGTCTACAACACGGTAGCCACCGAAGGTTGGGGTTCCGTGTCCGCAAGGGACTGTGGTAATATTGTCAAGAAGGCAATAGAACGAGCAGAAAGAAGCCTCAACAACGGGTAGGTACAAGTTCATTTCACACACTAAAAGCCGGCGCTGCCGGCTTTTAGTGTTTATCCCCCGAGGGAAGATTATTTATAACCCTCTTGATTATCCGTTTGAAGACGAACAATAGTTATTCGGACTTACGGCCATAATTTCAATTTTATATGTTTTATCAATATGATATATTAAATATATGGATAAATTGTTACATATATAGATAAAATATATTGGACAGACAAAACTTGTAAATTGGGGGAAGTTTATGAAAAGAAAGTCCATAGCGATAATATCCATACTTCTTGGCATTTCGGTTATCACTGCCGCAGCCATAATTTCCTACAATAAATTGGGAATCAGTTCTCTTCTTTCACTGTCCAAAAACAAGACTGACAGTACGGCTAATGTGTCCGGAAAAACAGCAGACTCAAAGGTACCTGCCGATCAGACCAAGGCAGATGCTTCAGCGACTATAGAAAAAACAGAGATCCCCGTTGATAATAATTCACTGGAGTACGACCTGAAGGTCAACATCCATGAAAATGGTAAAAAGCAAACCTTTCTGGCCTTTGAGTACTACAATGACAATAATGATGTTTTAAGGGAATTTGATGATAAGCAGCTGCCTGAAATTATGGAAATATTCGAAAAAAGCAAAGACCTGACAGATGATTCCAAAGGATACAGGGTCAAATCAGTCCATCTTGACAGGAAATATTCAAAGGCATATGTGGTAATAGAGGGTGCTGTGGAGGGTGGTTCGGTTGAAACTTCCATATACAGTTATTCTCTAACCAATTTGACAATAAACAGGATCTTTTCGGGCAAAGGAAGCTTTACAGACCCCGGCTTTTCCAAAGATGAGTCATATATGGCTTTCAGCCTCAGCAGCGATTCTCCTTCAAAAAACACATGTTTATACATATTAAAATGTGAAAATGATGAATTTGTAGTATCGCAGAACAAAACAAAGGCAGGGCAGCCTATCGGTAAACCTAAAACAGCTGCCCAGGCTGAATACGGTTTTATTTCATGGTATGCAAACACTATTGCAAAGCTCAGGCAGATTTCGGGAAATTCTTCCGGGAGCGGCAATAGCGGAGATGTTCTATATGATATTGTAAATGATATCTTTCTTAATCCCGACGGATCCTTGCCCTCAACGGTTAATGGAGCATCCGGGCAGAATATAAAGGAAAGTGATTCGGTAAAGGTCCTCAGAAGCTTTTACAGTAATCTATCAACAGGACAGTACGACAAGGCATATGATTTGCTGGACAACAGATTTACTTTAAATGCCTTTAAGAAGCAATTCGGTACTATAGAACTGGATAAAGCGGATATCGGCATAAGTGATTTTCAAACTTACGGAATGTTCTTTTCATCAGGAAGGATCAGGAATATTGTCAAGGAAAAAGTAACGGGCAATACATCCACAATATATTACTACCAGGTAGTATCTCTTGAGCAGGGTGATCAGGAGCAGGCAATTGTTGCCACACTGAAAAAAACGTCAAAAGGATGGAAGGTTTCGATGCTGGATGAAGGAAATGATCAGGAAACTCCGTTCAAAAAGTAGTAGTTCAGAGTTCGGTGTTCAGAGTTTAGAGTATGAGATTCAGGGTTCGTAGTTTTTGAGAATTAAGTTCAGGGTTGTGGGTTTAAAAATTAACTAATAAAAGTACTCTTAACTCCCAACTCCGAACACCTAACTTATTATTTTTTTGGGGGTCTATATGGATATAATAATTGAGGTTCAGGGTCTTGTTAAAAAATACGGGAAGCTGACTGCGCTGGACAACATAAGCTTCAGTATAAACAAAGGTGAAATATTCGGTCTTCTTGGACCAAACGGAGCAGGTAAGTCTACTTTCATTTCCATATTGACTACTATCTCAAGGCCCTCATCAGGCGATATCATAGTCTCCGGATTCAGTGCCTCAAGGCAATCAGATAAAATAAAAAAAATAATTGGCTATGTCCCGCAGGACATAGCTCTTTATCCTATGCTGTCAGGGATGGATAACCTAAAATTCTGGGCCGGCATGTACGGGCTTAAAGGCAGTACAAAAAAGGAAAGGATAAAGGAAGTCCTATCCGTAGTTGGTCTTGAGGACAGGATCAGAGATAGGGTGGATACCTATTCGGGAGGTATGAAACGAAGACTTAACATAGCCGTATCACTTCTTCATCACCCGGAAGTTCTTGTAATGGACGAACCCACCGTAGGTGTGGATGTAAAATCCAGAAAGCTGATCTTTGATGCAGTTAAAAAACTTAAGGAGAAAAATACAACTGTAATATTCACCAGCCACTACATTGATGAAATGGAATGGGCATGCGACAGAATGGCAATTATCAATTCCGGTAAACTGGAGGCTTTGGGTACTTCGGAGGAATTGAAGAAATCATATAACAGGGAGTCGGTCGAGGAGATATTGAATCAATTGAATGAGGAGTAACCCTCACCAAGTTAGCCCTCACCCCCAACCCCTCTCCCACATCAGGAGAGGGGAGTAGACCAGCCCTCCATCTATCTTCCCCCGGTAAGGGGGGACGAAAAGAAGGGCTCTGTGGCAGAAAAATTCGAAGAAATACCGTTCTGGGGGAGAAAGATAGAAAGAGGGCGCAAAATATTATTTTATAAAGGGGTTATACAAATGGGACATAATTTGAATTCAAAAAACAACGGATTTACAAGGAAAAAATTCCTGTTTACCGCTGCAGGTATTCTTATTCTTATCATAGCGGTTTTTGTTGCTTATCAGGTTCTGACAAGCAGGACTGCCAGAGAGACATATCTTAAGGCGGAAGGGAAAAATATTAAAAACTATGCCCAGCAGATAAAAAGCAATTATGCCGGCCTTATGGAGGAGCAGAAGCCCTATCTGGAAAATACATATAAGAGCAGGCTGGAGATATCTGCAGATATAATGTCCGACGACGACAGGCTTTTTGGAGTATCCGGCTCCAAAGCTATAATGGATGTTCTCAGAAAATGCAAGCTTATCCTGAATTATCAAAACAGTCCCGCAACAAGTGAAAGTCTTACCAATGCAGGTATTGTTTTTGAAAAGGCACCCTTGCTTGATGCTACTATGTTTACAAGAAATAAGCAGGTTGGGATAACTGTGCCTATCCTGCTGCCGGGTAAATATTTCACCATAAATGCGGATAATCTTGATAACCTTTATGATAAGCTCAATATTCCTGTAAGGCCTAAAAGAATAGTCAGAAATATAGATATTGCCAATACTTTAAAATTCTCGGATGCAGAGCTTGA
>JAUZPR010000115.1 GCA_030705825.1 Bacillota bacterium
AATGAGTCAAGGGACTGACCCCTGACTCAAAAATCAAGTATGTTTATGAAGAGCCGAAGGGCTCTTTTATTTAAATATGGGAATATATGAGGAAGCAAATAAATAAATAGAATTATAGGGGCGAAGATTAAAATGTAACGATAAAGGATGGTTTTAAATTGGTTAAGAAAGGAATATATATCGAGGCTTTATCTATTTTTTGGACGTTGATTGAAGCGGGGGTTGCAATTGGTGCCGGAATTGCCGCACACTCGCTGGTACTTACTGCATTCGGCGCAGACAGCATTATTGAATTGATCGCAGGCTTTGTACTACTTTGGAGACTTTGGCTGGAAATGAAAAGACAGCCTTTCAGGAAAGTAAAACATGCAGAAAAATTTGCTTCCTGGGTTGTTGGTATATCACTTATTCTGCTGGCTTTTTATATTGTCGTATCGGCAATATATAATTTATTCAGTCAGAACAGCGCTGAAACAAGTTTATTGGGTATTGCTCTGGCCTTAATTTCCGGTATCATTATGCCGGTTATAGCCTTTGCAAAAAGAAATATAGGAACGAGAATAAGAAGTAAAGCACTTGTAGCCGACAGCTGCTGCAGTATGGTTTGTGCATATATGTCATGGGTATTAATAGTCGGAGTTGTTTCTAATGCCGTATTGAAACTATGGTGGATTGACAGTTTTATTTCATTGGTATTGGTTTACTTTGTATTAAAAGAAGGGCTTGAGGCCTTACACGAGGCTGGCAGAAGATAGGTTGTTCATTATACTTGACTTGTTTAATCCCATAATATAACATTATGATTAAACGCACAGGGGTATTTATGGGAAGAGTTAGGGATTATTTTGAATTTGTCAACTCGCTTGAAAAAGAAGAAGGCTATAATCCAAATAAAAAAATAGAAAAAGGCTTTTACCTAAGGACGATGGGATTGAGCGTATTGGTTATTGTAATTCTTGTTGTTATGATTGTAGGTTTACATGTAAAATTATAATTCCAAAATTGTTTAAGCGGGAGACCAGTTATGAATTATGAATTAAGGAAACTTTCAATAGATGATGGATTGAACATTTTTAAAATGCTGTAAGTTTTTTGACGATTTTATGAAGGCTAAGGATTGGCTGGTATGAAATACAATTAAGTTAAGTTGGAGGGATTCAAAATGCAAAAATTTGAGTACAAAATAGTACGAATTAAAGGAACAGGGGAAAATGCCCATAGAGTACTGAATGAATTGGGACAGCAAGGGTGGGAGCTTGTTCAGGTTGTATGGGGTTCCTGGCACTACTTCAAACGTCCTATTGAATTATAGTCACATCGGTAGAAGAACAAATTCTTTTTATAACCACTAAAAACTACAATTTCATGGAAGAATTATAAGTAGTTCAAGTTGACTACTTATAACTTAAGCGTTAATATGATATATATACAGTACAAACAGTAAGTTCACTTATTAATAGATGAGGTGTAATTTCATTTGAGAATAATAATTAAAAATTCTTCGGACAAGCCTATATATGAACAGATAAAAGAACAGATAAAGGCGGCTATCCTGGGGGATGAATTATGCGAAGGGGATATACTGCCTTCCATTAGAGAGCTTGCAAGGGATTTGAAAATCAGTGTTATAACAACCACAAGAGCATATGCCGACCTGGAACAGGAAGGCTTTATTACAATAATCCAGGGAAAGGGGTGTTATGTTTTATCCAAAAACAGTGAACTTGTTCGTGAGCAATTAATCCGTAAAATAGAAGACAGCTTTTCTAGCGCTGTAAGCACTGGGAAAATAGCCAACTTGACACGTAAAGAATTGACTGAATTATTTAAATTCATTCTGGAGGAAAATCAATATGATTAATGCCATTGAAATAAAGGAATTGTCAAAGGATTATAAAGATTTCTCGTTAAGCAATATTTCTTTCACCTTGCCCACCGGTTATATTATGGGTTTTGTGGGACAAAACGGCGCAGGCAAAACAACTACCATAAGGCTGATATTGAATATGATTTCACGGAACAGCGGAAGCATAAAAATATTCGGGATGGATAATATTCTGGAAGAAATAAAGATTAAACAGGATATCGGAGCTGTCTTTGACGATATTTTCTTTGTAGACACATGGAAGGTCAGTGATGTTGAAAAGGCTGTCAAGAGCTTTTATGATAATTGGGATAGTACTTTATACAATAAATATATAAATAGCTTTAAATTGCCTGCTGACAGAAAAGTGAGGGATTTATCACGCGGTATGAAAATGAAGCTTATGTTAGCTGTTGCAATGTCGCATGATGCAAAGCTGTTAATACTTGATGAACCGACCAGCGGTTTAGATCCTGTTGCCCGGGATGAGCTTCTTGAAATTCTGAGTAAGTATATTTTAAGCGGAGAAAAAAGCATACTTTTTTCAACTCATATTACTTCAGATTTGGAAAGAATTGCAGATTATATAACATTAATAAGCAAAGGCAGAATTTTTTATACCGGAACAAAAGATGATTTATTGGAAAGCTTCCATATCGTTAAAGGGGGGCCGAAAGATCTGACGGAACCGCTGCGTGAAAAAATCATCGGACTTGTAGAAAATAAGACTGGTTTTTCAGGATTGTTACCGGCTTCTGAAATAAAATATTTATCCAGTGAAATAGTTGCAGAAACACCATCCATAGACGAAATCCTGGTATATATAAGCAAAGGAGAGAGTAGCTATGAGTAATATTTTAAAATCTACAAAATTGGATAACTATATTTTAAAGTCAAGTTATAGAGGTTTAATACTACTTTATTTTATGGGTTCTTTCATTGGTGTAATTGCTAAGACACAAGTCATTACTATTGCAGTTGTAATGATTATTACGGCGCCTTTTTCCGGTATGTATTTTTCAATATACGAAAAAAACAAACTCAATAGGTTATATGGGATTTTGCCGCTTGGAAAGACTGAAGTAGTTATTGGCAGGTATCTTTTTACTATGCTTCTGTGCATAGCTAACGGAATAATTTCAGTAATAATAACATATTCGGTTTCTCTTTTTAACGGGAAAGAAATAGATCCGGCGACTTTAGCTGCTGCCATATCAGGGTCATTCCTATTCTTTTGCTTTTTTATTTCAATTCTGTATCCGGTATATTTCAAATATCCTTTTTCTAAAGTATATATATATGCTAATTTGCCGCTTTATATAATTGCTGTTATTGGAATGTTTATTCTTAAGAAAACGGATTTCATAAAAAATATAAGTGGTCTTATTCACTATTTTACAAATAATCAATATATGATTTGGCTAACCGGAATAGGGTTAGGAATAATTCTAATTTCTGTTTCATGTTCTTTATCCTGCTTTATCAATAAGAAAAATGAGTTTTAAAAGCCCAGGATATCGTTTTTAAACTTATAAAGACATAAAAAGGGGACTGTTTAAAAACAGTCCCTGAGTATTATGACATTCATTCCAAAGTGCTGTGCACTTCCTTTAATTTATTAATTATATCAATGCCCTGAGGGCAATGGTTCATACAGTTTCCGCATTCGAGGCAGTTTGTAGCGTCCTTATGCGCTTCTTTTGCTATAAGTGAGTACATCATTTTTGCTGAGTTTAAATCATCAAACAAACACAAATCATTATAGATTTTAAAGATATCAGGTATATCCACATCTGCGGGACAGGGCATACAGTATCCGCATCCGGTACAGCCTATTTTGACCTTGCTCCTGTAGACTTCTCTGACCCTTTCAATTAAATCCATTTCTTCCTTTGTCATTGAACCGGGCTGGGTTTCACTAAAGATTCGTATGTTTTCCTCCAATTGTTCAAAAGTATTGATTCCACTTAGAACAACGGATACTTCGGGCATGTTGCAAAGCCATTTGAAAGCCCATTCGGCAGGATTCCTTTTTACCGGGTATTCATTCCATATTGCTTCTGCCTCTTTAGGAACTCTTGTTGACAGAAGCCCACCTTTTAAAGGCTCCATTATAGCTACCGAAAGACCTTTTGATGCGGCATATTTAAGGCCTTCTACGCCAACCTGATGTTTATGGTCCAAAAAATTAAGCTGTATAAGACACATATCCCAGTTATAATAATCGATTACTTTTTTGAAGACGTCAATTTCACCATGAATTGAAAAACCTTTATACCTGATCTTTCCTTTAGCATACATTTCATCCAAAAACCTTGTTCCGTCCAGCTTTCTAACTCTGTCATAATTTAGTTGGTTCAAACCGTGAAGAAGGTATACATCAATATAATCGGTTTGAAGCCTTTCAAGCTGCTTGTTGAAAAGTTTTTCATAATCCTCATAAGTAGTGGCTTCCCAAACCGGCATTTTTGTAGCCAATGTTACTTTCTCCCTGTAGCCGTCCTGTAAAGCCTTACCCAGAAGTTCTTCGCTGCCTTCATAAACATATGCTGTATCCAGGTAGTTAATACCGCTGTCTATAGCTTTTCTTACAAGTTTAATAGCCAGATCTTCATCGATTATTTCCTTGCCCTCCTGATTTTTATTCCTCAGGAATCGCATACAGCCCATACCAAACCTGGATATCTTCAGCCCATTTTTACCAAAATTAACATATTCCATATTGACCTCCAAAAATTTCTATAACAAATTATAGCTTTATATACAAATTTATGCCATAATCAATTATAATGTAAATATTACTTGTAAGGAAGAACCAATATTCTTAAATTTTTAATGAACCACTTAACAAAAAAAATTTAAATAAAAAAAAGGAGAATTCTGGGAAATATAGAATAGTAACCATATAATGCCAAATTACCACAACATAAAAATTATACTAATTTCGGGGGGATAAACATGGATGTATTAAAGGTATCAGCCAACTCGCAGCCTAAATTGGTTGCAGGTGCATTAGCAGCTGTATTGAAGGACAGAAAATATGCTGAAATTCAGGCAGTAGGAGCTGGAGCTGTAAACCAGGCAATAAAAGCAATTGCTATAACTAGAGGATTTGTTGCTCCAAATGGTATTGATCTTATTACAGTACCTGCTTTCTCGGAAGTCAATATTGATGGAGAGGAAAGGACGGCAATCAGGTTTCTTGTAGAACCCAGATGAAAATTTCGTAATAATTACTTAGGTAAGCATTGACGGGGTATGATACCCCGTCTTGTTTTATTTTGGGGTAATAAATTTATGTACTTAGATTTTGCTAGAGTTTAGCTTTACTACGTTTACTGTTGGATATCAATATGTTAAAATTAATTGTTATGACTAAATATTTTATATGTACGGGGTGTTGTTTTTGTACCTGAAGAAACTTGAAATACAAGGCTTTAAATCTTTTGCCGAAAAAATTGCGCTTGAATTCAATTCCGGAATAACCTCGGTAGTAGGACCTAACGGAAGCGGTAAGAGCAATATTGCCGATGCCGTAAGATGGGTGCTTGGTGAACAAAGCATCAAAACTCTCAGAGGCGGCAAAATGGAGGACGTAATTTTTGCTGGAACTGAGAACAGAAAGCCTATGGGTTTTGCAGAGGTTTCCCTCACGATAGATAACTCGGACAATTCACTTCCTATTGCTTATACAGAGGTAACCATAACAAGAAGAATATTCCGCTCAGGTGAGAGTGAATACTTTATTAATAAAACCCAGTGCAGGCTTAAGGATATAACCGAGCTGTTCCTTGATACAGGCATAGGCAAGGAAGGGTATTCAATTATCGGTCAGGGCAGAATTGATGAAATATTAAGTACAAAGTCTGAGGACAGAAGACACATATTCGAAGAAGCATCCGGTATAATGAAGTATAAAATGAGGAAGATAGAGGCTGAGAAGAAGCTTGAACAGACAAAGCAGAATCTTTTAAGAATCAACGATATAATAAATGAACTTGAAAACCAGTTGGAGCCTTTGAGACAACAGTCGGAGACAGCTAAAAAATATCTTTCTCTGAGAGAGGCTTTAAAAGAGCTTGAGGTAAACGTTTATATAGAGAATATTGGGAAATTCAAGGAAAAGATATCGGAACTCGAAGGTCAATACACCCAAGTTAAGGAAAATATAGATAATGAAAATTTGAAGCTTGTTGAAATTACCGAAAACAACCAGCAAAAAACAAGCCTTCTTAAATCCCTTGAAGAAAAGATAAATGGTACAAGGGACGAATTTTATGTTCTTGAAGGAAATATCGAAAGATGCAATTCAGACTTAAAGCTGAATGAAGAAAAGAAATCAAACCTTGAGAAGAATATTCAGAGGATTGATGAAGAAATAACCGAAATAAATCAAAAGGTTGAAAACCTTGAAAAGGACGAAGAAACAAAAAATAAAAAGATAGAGTATTTAAATGCCAGGCTTACCGAATATTCTTCAAAGCTTTCAGAAGCAGAAAAGAAAATGGAGGAAATACTGTCCACCCTCGGTGAAACTGAACGACATATAGAAGATCTTAAAGCCGGGATAATGGACAAGCTGGATATTCAATCGGATAAAAAAACCCAGATAAACAATGTAAAATCCCATATTGAGCTTTTGGCAAAGCGTCAGAATACTATTGATAATGAAATAAGGAATCTTATCCTTGAGAAGGATAAGGAAGGAATGCTTAAGGAAGACCTTGCAGAAAGCGTATTTAAAGCAAAGGAAGAAATAAGAAAATCAAAATCAGAAACGGAAGAGTTCACAAAGGAACGAAATGAGTTAGATACAAAGCTTGCAGAGCTTAAGAAGGTTCAAAATGACTTCAGGTCTGAAATACAGTTCAAAACTTCACGCGTGAAAATGCTTCAGGATATGGAAAAAAATCTTGAAGGCTATAACAGAAGTGTAAGGTCTGTACTTATGGTAAGTGAAGCAAAACCTGAAATTGCAAAAGGTATACATGGAGCGCTTGCTCAACTTATCAAAGTTGAAAAGAAATACGAAACGGCAATTGAAATGGCTTTGGGAAATGCGCTTCAGAATCTGGTGGCTTCTACAGAAGAGGATGCAAAACGCGCTATTGAATATCTTAAGCAGAACAGGCTTGGCAGAGCTACATTTTTACCCATAAGTGCGGTAAAGGGAAGAAGCTTTGACGATAAAACAATTTCAGAATTAAAAAGAACTGCTGGTTTCTGCGGAGTGGCATCCGACCTGGTAACATATGACAATCAGTATTCGGGAATAATTTTAAATCTTCTGGGAAAAGTTGCAGTAGTGGAAAATATGGATGCCGGGATCAGAATAGCACGGAATTACGGATATTCCTTTAAAATTGTTACAATTGAAGGCGATATAATTAACTCCGGAGGTTCAATGACCGGAGGAAGTATTGAAGGCAAAGGAACGGGAATTTTGGGAAGAAGCCGTGAAATTGGCGAGCTGCAGACCACGATAAAGGATTTGGAAGAAAAGTATACAAACCTTGGAAGGGAAATAGGGGATATAATCCTTAAAATAGAAAGCCTCAATAAGAATATTGCCTTACTGGAAACAAAATTAAAGGATAATGAGCTTATCAGGCTGAGAGATGAAAATCATATAGCCCAGGTCGAAAACAATATTCAGAAATGTGAAGCCAAGATCGAAATGATGAGGCAGGAAAAGAACCAGCTTGGGCGTGAAGCAGAAGATACCCGGACTGAAATGGAAAAGTACGAACAGGAACTGTCCGTAATTGAAAATGAGATAACAGAAGCTAAAGGTATTGTTACTGAGTACCAGGAAAAGCATAAGGAAGGCCAAACCTTACGTGACAACCTGTACAGGGATATTTCAGATTATAAGATCTCTGTAAATTCCATAGTAGAAAGTATAGAAGGGGTCAGGGAGGACATTGGAAGAATCAGTGGTGAAAAAGGAAGCTCTCAAAAGAGCATTGAACGAAAGAATGCCGAAAAGAAGAAAAACACTGAGGAAATTACTTCAATCACCGAGAAAGATGCCGGTCTGTATCAGCTTATAAAGGGTTATGAGGAAGAGCGGGCAGGCAAAACCTTTGAAATAGACAGAATTTCTGAAGAGAGAAAAGTAATCGAGGAAGAATTATACGATATAGTTAACCGCCTTCAGGAAATAAACAAGACTATTATGCTTCTTACCGAGGATTATAACAGGATAGAAGTTAAGAAAACAAAGCTGGAATCTGAAATGGAGGTCATTCAGAACAGACTCTGGGATGAATATGAACTTACTTATAACAATGCTCTGGAAATAAGGAAGGATATCGGCAGTATTACTGCAGCACAGAAGCATATAGTGGAATTTAAGGCACAAATAAAGGATCTTGGTGTTGTTAATGTTGCTGCGATAGACGAATATGTCAAGACAAAGGAAAGACATGAATTCATGGCTGTTCAAAGAGACGACATGGAACAAGCAGAAGAGAAGCTCCGCAAGGTAATAACCGAAATGACAGTCATAATGAAAAACCAGTTTATTGAACAGTTCAGGCTTATAAATACAAACTTCAATACCGTCTTTAAAGAGCTTTTCGGAGGCGGACACGCAGAACTCAAGCTGACAGATTCCGATAATGTACTTGAAAGCGGAATTGAAATTGAAGTACAGCCTCCTGGAAAGAAGCTTCAGAACATGATGCTGTTATCAGGGGGAGAGAGAGCATTTACAGCAATAGCTTTATTGTTCGGAATACTTAAGCTAAGGCCGACACCTTTCTGTATTCTGGATGAAATTGAGGCCGCATTGGACGATGCAAATGTTTCGAGGTTTGCGCAGTATTTAAGGAACTTCTCAAATAATGTACAATTTGCGGTGGTAACACACAGAAAGGGAACTATAGAAGCATCGGACACACTATATGGAGTAACCATGCAGGAGCACGGCATATCAAAGGTAGTATCAATGAAGATAAATGAAAAAGCAAGCTGATCAGCAGTGTACAGTTTACAATGTACAGTGTACAGTTAGAGGACAGGGGACAGTTATTAGTTAATACTTCACAATAGACAATGACAAATAACTGTACACTGCAAACTGTACACTGTAAACTAAATTATACGGAGGATAACATGGGTTTTTTTGAAAAGCTTAAGGAGGGTCTGCAGAAGACCAGGAAAGGTATTACTGAAAGAATCGACAAGGTGCTTGTTTCATTCGGGAAAATAGATGAGGATTTGTTTGAGGAGCTTGAAGAAATCCTTATTACTTCAGATATAGGATTGGAAACTACTACCCGGATAATAGAAGATATCAAGGCAAAGGTGAAGGAAAACAAGATCACAGATCCTACGGCCATAAAAGGGCTATTAAAGGAAGAACTGATGAAGCTGACAGAGGGCGAATCAAGCTTGAAGCTGGATACAACCCCTTCGGTAATTGTCATTATAGGTGTTAACGGAGTTGGTAAAACAACTTCTATCGGCAAAATAGCAAATTTGCTAAAGAACCAGGGCAAAAAGGTCGTATTAGCCGCTGCAGATACCTTCAGAGCCGCAGCAATCGATCAGCTTGAAATATGGGCGAAAAGGGCTGATGTTGAATTAATCAAACATTCTGAAGGTTCAGACCCGGCTGCAGTTATATTTGATGCAATACAATCGGCAAAGGCTAAAAAGGCAGATGTTCTTATTTGTGACACAGCCGGAAGACTTCATACAAAAAAGAATTTAATGGAGGAATTAAAGAAAGTTTTCCGTATAATAGACAGGGAACTTCCTGGTGCTTCAAGAGAAAATCTTCTTGTTCTCGACGCAACAACAGGTCAGAATGCCTTGTCACAGGCAAAAACCTTCGGAGAAGTTGTTGATTTATCCGGAATCGTGCTTACCAAACTGGATGGAACGGCAAAAGGAGGAATAGTCATTGCAGTCAAATCCGAATTAAATGTTCCAATAAAGCTGGTAGGTGTCGGAGAAGGTATGGATGATTTACAAAACTTTAATTCAAAGGAATTTGTAGAAGCTTTGTTTGACTAATCATAAATGTTATAAAAAGGGGGCGGTATATTAATGGGATTCGATTTCTCGAATTTTAACAAAGATGGAGAAGGCAATTTCAGCGATATTTTTAAGAAGAAGGACGTAATCAAAGGCAATTTCGACAAGAAAAAGTTTAAAAAGCCACTTATTATTCTGGGGATTATAGTAGTAGTAATTATATTGGCTATAATTGCCTGCAATATTTATCTTGAAGCAATTCAATACAATGAAATAGGTAATCTTTCTTCCATCTACTTTACAAACCTGAAATACAAGGTTATTTTCTCTGTATTGTGCTTCATTCTGATATTCGTACTGATTAGCGTAACAAATATGTTTATCAATAAGAATATGAGGCTTTACCGCAAGGAGAGAGGACTTGAGGACAAGAAATATCCCAACTACATCATTGCAGCAATATTTACGTTTATTGGAGCACTTGTATGCAAGGATCTCTTTTATGATAAGGCAATCAGCTTTTTAAATGCCGTAGATTTTGGAAAACAGGCTCCGGTAATAGGAAAGGATATAGGGTATTTTATTTTCCAAAGACCTTTCTTTATGGTACTTTATGATTTCATATCAACACTTTGGATATTGGTCATAATTTACACAGTTATTTATTACCTGATCGCATTGACCACCAGTATGAACCTGAACGGTGGAAGCCTAACTCTTCAGGACTTGAAGATAAAAACACTCATACGCCACAATATAATAAATATAGCAATATTCTTTATTATAAAGGCAGTATCCTATAAGTTCCAAAGAGAAGGTATAGTATATTCCAACGTTGTGGGAGTAAAAGGAGCAAGCTATGTTGATGTGCACATCTGGCTCAACTATTTTACAATAGCTCCATTCCTGCTGCTGGCTATCGTTGTTGCAGCCTTCCTGTTTATCTGGAAGGGCAAGCTTAAACGTGCCGCAATATCCATTGCCGTATTTCCGGCAGTATGGCTGCTTGTTACCATAGGAGCTGCAATTTACCAGGGACTTATTGTCAGTCCTAATATAATAAGTTACGAAAACAACTATATCAAGAACAATATGCAGGAGACCAGACAGGCATATGGTATTGACAATATAAAGACAGTCAATTTCCAAAATATGGGGGTACTTAACCAGGATGTTCTTAACAAGAACCAGGATACCGTCAACAATATAAGGGTTGTCGATTACCAGTCAACGCTTGAAAGCGATACGCAGCTTCAGAGTATCAAAACCTTTTATGATTTTCACGACGGAGATATAATAAACTACAATATCGGCGGAAAGGATATTCCAATATTTATTTCTGCAAGGGAAATTGACAAGAACAAGCTTCCCGACAATGCCAACACTTATGTGAACAGGACCTTCAGATATACTCATGGCTACGGAGTAGTAGTTAATCCTATTAACACACTGGCACATGAAGGACAGGTCAATTTCCTGCTTAACGGTCTGGATATGAAATCAAGTGATATGACAGTAAAACAGCCCAGGATTTATTATGGGGAAATGACCAACGACGATGTTATAGCAAATGCAAACGGATTGAAGGAAATAGATTATGACGGCAGCAAGGATACCACCTATACAGGTAAAGGCGGCATAAAGCTTAATCTATTCAACAGGCTGCTTTTTGCATTAAGGAATCAGGATTTCAATATGCTGGTATCGGGTTATGTATCATCAGA
>JAUZPR010000116.1 GCA_030705825.1 Bacillota bacterium
CGGCCAGTGCCTCAGTATTATTCGTTTACATGAACTATTCGAAGTCGATACCTACCCAAGAAAATTTTCTGAAGGAATTCTTGTTATGGTAGAGTCTAATGGGCGAGAATCCTGTATTTTTGCGGATGAAATGCTTGGACAGCAGCAGGTAGTAGTTAAAGCGCTTCCCAATTATATAAGAAATTCCAAAGCAATTAAAGGATTGTCAGGGTGTACCCTAATGGGGGATGGAAGTATAAGCCTTATTCTTGATATTAACGGATTGAATTCCGGACTCCGTCAAAGGAGTTGAATATGCAGCAGATTATAGGAATAGGGGAATATACAATTTCAAATAATGAGCAGGATTCAGTTAAAACCTTTGCGTTATCTTCCTGTGTTGCACTAACGGCTTACAGTCCTTATAGAAAAGTTCTGGGAATGGTCCATATAGCTCTTCCTGAGACAGGTATAGTTACTACTTGTGATTTACCCGGCTATTATGCAGATACTGCTGTGCCGCTTCTAGTTAGGGAAATGTGTACAGAGTATGGATGTTTAATTGGAGAATTGACTTTCCAGCTATATGGAGGTGCTAAATCTTCCTTCAAAAGGGATGTATTTAAAATAGGTGAGCGTAACATACAAGCAGTTAAGGCAATTTTGGCTTCATATTTCGTGAAAATAGAAGCTGAAGACACTGGTGGAATATATGGCAGAACAATAGAAGCCGATGTAGCCACTGGAAAAACCAGAATCGAATATAACGCAGTAATACTTTAGGGATATACGTCGGATATATGAGGTGAGGTATGGGAAAAGATCTGAAGGTCCTGTACGTCCTGGACTCGGATAATGGTTTCAATGAACTGCTGCAAGGGACTAAGAAAGCAAAATATAATGTTATACCTGTAAAGATTACTCCGGAAGAAGTTATAGGAGTACTTAAAAAAAATGAATTTTATGATCTGATTATTCTTTATTATCCCGCAATAAAAAACCAATTAAATAAAATTGTAAATATAAATGGCATACATAGGCCTGTTATTTGTATTGTTGATAATGAAGAACTTTATGATTACATGGAGTCACTAAATTATCAACTATTGGAATGTATCTATCATGAAGATATTCCTTTATTAGGCTGCATAATAAAGCATCTACTCGGCAAGACACAACTATACAATCAACTGCAGAATGCCAAAAGCGAACTCGAAAATGAGAAAGAGTACCTCACTGCAACGTTGGCGAGTATTGGGGATGGTGTAATTACCTTAGATCTCAAAGGTTGTGTAATTTTCATGAACCAAACAGCAGAGGAATTGACGGGGTGGAGTGAAAATGAGGCTAAGGGAAATTATCTGGATACAATTTTCAGATTGATTAATAAAGAGTCAAATGAAGTTATGGAAAGCCCATTTATAAGGACGATGAAAAGAGGTTTCAAGAGTGGATTGACAAGGTCTACGGTTTTGATTTCAAAAGATTTGACTGAATACTACATTTCCGCCAGCAGTTCTCCAATCAGGGATAAAAACGGCAAAATACTCGGATTGGTAATAGTTTTTAGGGATATCACAAGAATTAAAGAAATAGAAAACGATCTTCAGAATGAACAAAAAAACCTTAAAGCGATTTTTGATGCTGCACCTGTTGGAATGCTCATAGTTGATGAAAATATGGTTGTTAAACAAATGAACGAAACTTTTTTAAAAACATTCGGAATTAGGAGCAGTCTGGATATATTAGAGCAAAAAATTGGAAGCGCTATAGGCTGTACAGGAAGCTTTCAATCGGATGAGGGCTGTGGAAAAAGCCAAGAGTGCTTTAACTGCCAACTGAATGAAATAATTAAATGGGTTACTGCTTTATATAAACCGGTTAAGGATTTAGAGATAAAAAAACAACTGGTTATTAATAACCAATCGATGGAGTTCTGGTTAAGAATAAATTCGGTACCAATATTGCTGGATGGAACTAAACATGCCATTGTGGTGATAGAAGATATCACCCAATATAGAAAGCTTGAAGAAAACCTTATAAAATCAAGAGATTTCTACCTGACACTTTTTGAACATTTTCCCGCTATGATTTGGAGATCGGATGCGAATAAAAAGTTCAATTATTTCAACAAGGGATGGCTGAACTTTACCGGACGTACTATTGAGCAGGAACTAGGCGACGGATGGATAGAAGGCTTGCATCCGGAAGATGTTGAGCTTTGCATCAAGACCTATTTGGAGGCATTTGATTCCAGGGAAGCTTTCGAAATGGAATACCGCCTGAGAAACAAGGATGGACATTATGGTTGGATAGTAGATATCGGCAGGCCTTTCTATGATATTGATAACAAGTTCTCCGGTTATATTGGGGCATGCTTTGATAATACCGAACGTAAGATTGCTGAAGAGGGTTTAAGAAGATATCAGCTTCTTTCCCATAATGCAAACGACATAATACTTTTTGCCGATATAAGCGGTAATGTAATAGAGGCAAACGATGCTGCCATACGAACTTTCGGATACCAAAAAGAAGAGCTGTCAGGCAAATCCTTATATTCTCTTGTCGGACCTGATCCGGGTTCTCAAGAAGGGCTGCAGCCTGATGAGAACAAATATTATGATACAGTGGCATTCAGGAAGGATGGCAGTGTTTTTACCGCAGAAGTGAGCATGCAGGATACCGAAATCGGTAAAAGTAAGGTCCTGATGGCTATTATACGTGATGTAACTGATAAAAAGCGAATTAATGAAGAATTAAAGCAGGCAAAAGAATCTGCAGAGGCGGCTAATCATGCCAAAAGCGAATTTCTTGCAAATATGAGCCATGAAATCCGTACACCGCTGAATGGAATGCTGGGTATGATTGATTTGACATTATTGGCAGGTTTGCCGGAAGAGCAGAAAGAAAACATGTACATTGCCAAAGAATGTGCAAACACACTCTTAAACCTTATAAATGACATCCTTGATTTTTCCAAGATAGAAGCAGGGAAGCTGATCTTCGAAAGTATAAATTTTGATATCCGTGATTTGATTGGACAAACCATAAAACCCCACTTAATAAAAGCAAAGGAAAAAGGATTGACCCTTCAATACGCAATTGACTGCAATATACCTCAGATAGTAAGCGGCGATTCATATAGAATAAGGCAGGTAATAAACAATCTGGTAGGAAATGCGGTTAAATTCACTGTTTCAGGTAGTGTCAACCTATATGCAAGAATACTTGATCAAAATAACGATTCGGTTGAATTGGAATTTCAAATATCCGACACGGGTATAGGAATAGCCGCTGAAGATATGGCACTCTTGTTTAACAGCTTTAGCCAGGTGGATAGCTCTTATACCAGAAAATATGGGGGACCAGGCCTGGGTCTTGCAATATCAAAGCAATTGGTGGAAAAAATGGGCGGGACTATATGGGTAACAAGCGTTGAAGGAACCGGGAGTACTTTTTACTTTAGTGTCAAATTGAGAACCGGTCACAAGGAAGATAATATTTCCAAGGTAATTACACACATAGAAAAAACCAATCATCCTAAGCAGATATTATTGGTGGAGGATGATCAAACCAATATGATGGTAATTTCACGTTTAATAAAAGAAACAGGGAATATTATTGAGACTGCAGTTAATGGAATTGAAGCCTTAAACATCTTGACCAATCGGGATTTTGACCTGGTACTTATGGATATTCAAATGCCGGAGATGGACGGAATCGAAACAACCTTCAGGATAAGGGAAAAAGAGTTGTCAACAGGAAAGCATATACCAATTGTAGCCTTGACTGCCCATGCATTAAAAGGAGACAAAGAGAAATTCCTTTCAGTCGGCATGGACGGGTATCTGCCAAAACCGTTTCAAATAGATGATTTTCTTAATACTATAGATACAGTGACCGATAAAGCCAAAAGAACTGATATTAATACCAATCTTAAGAGTAGGGATTTTATGGAAAGCCCCTTAAAAAGTATCGGAGCCATGATAGAGAACATTAATGAAAAAATCAGACTGTTAAATTGCTCTTTAGATGATAGTGATATGGACGGCGTAGAAAAATATGCCCATGAAATAAAAGTAATTGCATCCGATATTAATGCAAACAATGCAAAGAACTTAATATTCAAGGTGGAAATGGCAGCAAGAAAAGGTAACGTGGAAAATGTAGCGGAATGTGTAGCAATGTTCGCCGAAGAGTTCAATAAGTATGAAAAAAGCATCAAATCAGAGAAAAATAATTGAAAGGGGGTTAAATTATGAGAATTTTAATTGCAGAGGATGACTTTGCCAGCAGGAAATTTTTATCAAAGTTTCTCTCAACTTATGGAGAGTGCGATATAACCATTGATGGCATGGAGGCAGTGGAAGCTTTTATGATAGCCTGGGATGAAGGGAAACCATATGATTTGATTTGCCTGGATATAATGATGCCTGAACTCGATGGAGTAAAAGCACTTAAAACCATACGCGACATAGAAAGCCAAAAAGGCATTGAAGAAACCGATCGGGCAAAAATAATCATGACTACAGCATTAAACGATAAAAATAGTGTAATGGATGCATTTGATACAGGTTGTGAGGCTTACGCGGCTAAACCGATAGACACCAAAAAAATGGTTGATGTAATGAAAAAATTAGGTTTGATTAATAAGGATTAATGAAGTGAGTGATATTTAATAATTGGGGGGATAGTGATTAAGGCCTCAGTAAATCTATATATTAAGGCAACCAAAAACGTCATGAATTACAATAAAATACGGGAAGGGAGATGCTAAAATGGCTGAAGCTGCAGTTCAGGAATTACTAGAACAGGAAGAGGACACGCAAAAGGAAAAGTATCTTACGTTTTTATTAGGAAATGAGTTCTATGGGATTGAAATCAGGTATGTTACCGAAATCATCGGGATACAGGTGATAACCCAGATCCCCGAGCTCCCAGAGTACATAAGGGGAATAATTAATTTGCGGGGTAAGATCATTCCTGTTATGGATGTACGGCTGCGGTTCAAAAAACCTTTAAGGGAGTACAACGATAGAACATGTATAATTGTTGTTGATATCAAGGATGTATCCATCGGACTTATTGTAGACAGTGTATCAGAGGTTTTGACAATACCTGAGCAGGATATTGTTACCCCCCCGGAAATGGGAAAAGGACTTGGCAATAAATACATAAAAGGAGTAGGCAAGGTTGAAAATGAAGTGAAACTTATATTGGACTGCGATATGCTTCTTGATTACGAAATTAATAATCTTTCAAATCTCAAATAATAGGGGGCTTAATTTATGAAATGGTTTTACAACATGAGAATTGCTTCAAAATTGATTGCCGGATTTATTATTGTGGCACTGATTGCAGGTGTGGTAGGAATTGTCGGTATACAGAACATCAATTCGATAAAAAAGGCCGATACGGAGCTGTATGAAAAGAATACAGTACCTCTACAACAAATCAGTGATGTTAGGGAAGCGTATGATCAAACAAGGATAGCAATACGTGATATGTTGCTTCAAAAAGGTAATTCCAATATTGAAAGCTATGAAAATACGGCTAATACAAATATTTCTATGATGAAAAGCGAATTGGACAAGTTTGCTACCACCCTTCTATCCGATAAGGGACTACAGCTCACACAGGACTTGAAAAAAGCAATAGCCGAATATGAGCCATATATTAGCAAGCTCATAGATATGATCAAATCAGGACGAAATGACGAAGCATATAATTTGACACAAACCGATGGTATCAAAATAGCCAAGACAATTAATGATCCTATAAATGAGCTAATTACATTGAAAGTACAGTTGGCTAGTGATAAAAACAATTCTAATAACAGTACAGCATCAAACGCTACTACGATGATGATTGTGATAGTTGTATTGGGAGTTATTATTGCACTCGCACTGGGAATATTTATTTCAAGGATAATAAGCAAGCCTGTTGCCAAAATGGTTGAAGCTGCAGATAGACTGGCATTAGGGGACATAAATGTTAATGTTTTGTCTAATAGTAAGGACGAAATAGGTAAACTTATGAATTCATTTGAGAAAATGGTAACAAATATACGAAGCCAGGCTTTAACTGTTGAAAAGATAGCAGAGGGCGATCTGACCGTAGAGGTTGACATCAGATCCGAAAATGACATCCTTGGGAAGAAACTGTCCGAAATGTTACAAAAGAATAATGAGGTATTATCCAACATTAACGAGGCTTCCGGACAGGTCGCCGCAGGTTCGAAACAAGTATCATCCTCCAGTATTTCTCTTTCTCAGGGGGCAACTGAGCAGGCAAGTTCTATAGAAGAGCTTACCGCATCTATAGAAGAAATATCCTCTCAAACAAAGTTAAACGCTCAGAATGCGACCCAGGCTAATGAACTAGCAGTTACAGCGAAGGATAATGCCGTACAGGGGAATAGCCGTATGCAAGAAATGCTGAAGGCAATGGGTGAAATTAATGAATCTTCCGGTAATATTTCTAAAATAATAAAAGTAATTGATGAAATTGCATTCCAGACAAATATCCTTGCATTGAACGCTGCAGTGGAAGCAGCCAGGGCCGGACAACACGGCAAAGGCTTTGCTGTAGTAGCGGAAGAGGTCAGGAATCTTGCTGCAAGATCAGCAAACGCAGCAAAGGAAACAACAGATATGATAGAAGGTTCTATCAAGAAGGTTGAAGGCGGAACAAAAATTGCTAATGACACTGCAGCTGCTCTGGATAAGATTGTTGATGGCATAGCAAAAGCTGCAAATCTTGTAAGTGATATTGCAGTTGCTTCGAATGAGCAGGCTGTAGGTATTGAACAGGTTACTCAAGGCTTATCCCAGATTTCACAGGTTGTCCAGACCAACTCTGCAACCTCGGAGGAAGGCGCTGCAGCAAGTGAAGAATTATCATCTCAAGCTGAACTGCTTAAGGAACAGGTTGCTAAATTTAAACTGAAAAAAAATATTACAACTTATAGCAGTGGATTAAATCCAGAAGTTCTTAAAATGCTTGAGGAAATGTCAGAAAAGAAGAAAATAAAATCGTCATTAAGCGGAGAAAGTAATACCAATATACCGGCTAAGTCAAAGATTTTATTAAATGACACGGACTTCGGGAAGTATTAAAAATGTGAGTTGATAAAAATACTTATAATATCTGATGAAGTAATAAAAAAGCAAACTGCCGTTTAGAGCAGTTTGCTTTTTTACTAATAATTTATTTTCCAAACTTTGTATTTATGGTACTCCAGTACTGAGAGTCATCCAAACCAAGCCTCCAAATTCCAATACCCTGAAGATTATTTTGGTTGACCAGATCACACTTGTAACCTATGCTGTTATAGTTTTCAAACCAGATTGTATGCTGTATTTCATTGGAATCGTTGTATATATAATACGGCGATTGTGAAACGCTATCCCACTGAACCGCCCCTCCATGTGTTGCTACCAGGTTATCAATCTGATTCAACGATAGAGCCTTGTTTCCGGCACTGGACCATTCGTACCCATATGCGGCAAGGCCAAGTAAAATTTTATTTGCGGGGATTACTGTTTTTGCATAATTAACAACGTTAGTTACCCATCCGATGGATGCTACAGGACCGGGTGTAGTCCATGTACCATGCTCATCGTAGCTCATCAGTAATATTTCATCTGCCGCATTGCCAAGAGCTGAATAGTCAAAAGCACCATTCCATGAGTTGGTCGGGGAATCAGATGTTTTTGCCGGAACAGAGATTGTTGTCAAATAACCAAGCGGGGATAATGCGTTCTTGATGTTGGTTATAAACTGTGTAAAATAGGTCCTGTCCGCATAAGGTATATTTTCGAAATCAATATTAACACCTTTATAATTGTTTGATTTTATTGAAGTTAAAAGATTGTTTATAAGAGCCTGGCTGTATGCCGGATTTTCGAGGACCGATTTTGCAATTGTGCTGTTAAATCCGCTGCTGTCGGAATTGCTGATCAAAGCAAGGGGTTTTATGCCGCTGTTGTTGGCATAGCTGACCTGGTCGGCAGGCACTGTACCTGAAATATTGCCGTACATATCGGTAGTATAGGTCACAGTTGCTACCTGGTTAATAGATTTTGTATTATTAACCATTGAATTATATGATGTTGTATCGGTCGAATAATATTTTACCGCAAAACCCAAGACAGTTTTTGTAGCAGAAGGAGCGGGAGTAGGAACAGGTACGGGTACGGGACCAACTGCCGGGCTCAGGACAGGGCTGCCTGTATTTGGACTTCCCCAGGCTGCAACCGGAGTTACCTGGAATTTAATATAATGTCCTGCATCACTGCTTTTGAGAGTGTAGGTTTTGGAGGTGGCACCGCTGATTGCATAATATGTACCGTTTAATTCTGTTGAATAAAGCCACTTATAAGTTGATGTGCCCTGCGGGACTCCGCTTGCATCAGAGTATGTATAATTGCCTGTCAAAGTCTGTCCTGCGGTACATGAACCACTTATTGTTACATTTGATGCTGTTGGCGCATAATTAATCTTTTTTGCTGCATTAGCCGGAATAATAAAAGCTGCAAATACAAGAACAAATGCTAGTACTGAAGAAATAAGCGGTTTTTGTCTTATCATACTTTTCCCCCTTTAGTGTGATAAGACAATTGTAACATGTTATGTAAACCGTACCAATAGTAGGTTATTGGGATTTATTATAGGAAATTAGTCTTATTTTATGTAAATTGGAAGACTTATTACTATTTTAATTAATCAAGTGACGGTTTTATTTTGATGCCGTGGTCGTAAGGTTTTATCATATACCCATAAAATTAATCCGATGCATACTATGCAAATACCTGCGGTATCAAATATACCCTTTGCAGTAGTAAATAGATTTGCTGCTTTAACTACAGTTATCAGTTTATGCGGGTAATTGACCAAAATGGTTATGACTCCGATATTCTCCAGGTAATCAAATACCCATCCTAATAAAGGTATTACCTGAAGTAATAAAACAAGCTTGTGCTTATTCGCCTTTTTAAACAGTAAGGTTATAGTACCGGCTAAAAACAAGCCCATTATGGCTGGAACCAGAACATCAAAAGGTTCCATTACATAAATATAGTAGTTTCTCGCTTTAGCTCCATAATTTTCTACCATATTATAAACCGTTGAAGGTGAATAATTTGTCGTCATGTCTATCATTTTTATACCGTGGGAATACTCTTCAAATTTCAGAGGTCCAACCGGGACTTTAATAAAATCAGGTATGATTACCAATAGAACTACTAATATAAAAAGAATTAACAATACTTTTTTATTACTCAATCTCAAAAAGAAATTATGTATTTTACTCATTTCCCTGCCCCCATTTTCTTGTGATATTTGTACCAGTCGTAAAGTTTGCTACCGGGAAATCTTTAAACGAATGCATATGAACTAAGAAAGCCAACAATCAATCTGCATAACACAAACCTGAGAAAATATCGCTTGCCCGAAGTTCGGTTCCCTTTATGGTGTCGAAGTTATCCATTGCGAACCAACCCTTTTGCCCCTTTGAGTTCTCAACCATACACCACTCCTTGTTGTCGCTGCCGACAATCAATGCATCCTCTCCTGGTTTCAGGGTGACAGCCCTGGAGGTATCTGTAGGGAATTTTTGGAGAATAAACTCTTTTTTAACTGATACTATTGTATTCATGTTGTAGAATTCCTTTGGAATATTCACAAGCTCATGATTGGTTGAAAGCTTGTAGTAATCGGTATAATACCAGGTTTGAAGGATTTGGCCCCTGGTTTTTGTTGTGAATACTCCATCTCCGGTCATTTTAACTGTATTTTCGTCACCAGAGGTCTTTCCCATTAATTTAAGGCTCTTTCCGTCATAGAAATAAAAATAGGCGGCGTAGTCGTCACTTGGGCCTGATTCTGTTATTGCAAGCTCTTTATAATTATCCTTTGAATCAATGTCACAAATAAAGAGGACTCCGTTCAAGTTTTCGCCGGTGCCTGTAACAACCGAATCATTTACTTTTAATTTATAACTGTCTGCTCCGGTTTTACAATCAAGAGTAACATTATCAACAATACCGTCTCCGTTTAAATCGACAGAAGTACTGCTGTTCTTAACCGGTTTAAAATTGTCGGTTATTTTCTGGTTGTACTGTTTCAGGAATTCTGTGTTTTGGGCTTCAATCTTATTGAGCATGCTTTCACTAAAACCCGGATTTTCAGAATACCAATCGCATGAGCTGAAATAGTCTTTATAATATTCGGTCTTAAATATATACCCATGCCTTGCATATATCTCATTTCTGGCTAAATCGATCTGAAACGGACCCAGGTCTGTAACATCCTGTTCGGATAACAGTTTTTTATCGCTGTCCGGAAGTATATAATCCTGAAGGCTTGCAAAAGGCCTGTCATATTTGACAAGTCTGCCGTTAATGTATTTATATAAGGTTTTGTTCCCTTTTTTACCTGTTTCAAACCAATAGCTCAGGTTAAAATCCTTTAAACCGGCATATTCAGCACCTGCTGCGGATGCCACATCCAGCATTTCAAAGCTTGAGCCATTCCACCTGTATATATAGACGAATGGGGGGAGAGAACCGGTCGAGGTGGATACAAGTTCAAAGCTACCGTCTCCATCCAGGTCAATCTGCTCCACGTAACCGGTGTCAAGGAGCAAGTCCCAGGTTCCTGAAGTACCGTTATAGCCAACCAGCTTTGAAACTGATGAGGAAGCCCCATTTGAGCCTGTTATCCATAATTCATTTACCTTGTCGTTATTAATGTCCAGTTCAGAGACCCCAACCCCTTCAACACCGTAATTTCCTATTATCCCTAGATTATAGGTCTTACCGGCGTTATCAATGATTGCGGTTATTTCTCCTTTGCTTTCATTCTTTTTTCCATAGAATTTTACTATTACATTCTGACCCAAAATATCGGTAAAGACTTGGGACTTGAGCTCTGTCAAACCGGCCTGAGGTTGTTCCTCCGGCAAATTCTTAACAGCAATTGGGGAGAATTTAGCAATAATTTCAGTCGGAACTTCTGCTTTGGTTGAGGCCGGCAGGGCATTGTTACCGGTCATATCAGTGGCGACTTTTTTCACATCGGACTGGCAGGCAGCCATCGATATTAAAAGGACCAGGGATAGTATTATCAGGACTATTTTAGTTGGTAATTTCATATTGAACATTTATAAATCACACCTTGTTTTTATTGAGATACTTAAATATATATGACGCCGGTTATTTATATAGGTTCCAGTTATAAAATCAAATCATATTAAAGCAAATTATAGTAGAAAAGTGTGAAATCACAAATATGTAAATAGGAGGTATCGGCATAAAAAATTTTTGGGAGATTCCTTATTGACTTGACGTAGTAAAATATAGAAAAGGAAAC
>JAUZPR010000117.1 GCA_030705825.1 Bacillota bacterium
CCATGATTTCTCCGGTTTTAAAGCCTTTTCTGACCATAACATGTCTCAAAAGGCCTTTACCTGTCTTTTCATCATATACGCTTATTTTATATTCTTTTATAAAATCAAGTACTATCTTTCTTACCTTGCTGCTGTCAGGATCCTGAATCCCACAATCGGAATTATCGACTATTTCATGTGTACGCCTTGCATAAAAGCCCATAACAGGTATTCCTTCCGACATTCCTACCGGAAATTGAACCTTGTTCCTGTAATTAAAGGGATTATCCATACCGACAACCGGGTGAACCTGGACATCTTCAAGTTTTCCTATCCTCTTAAGACTCTCGCGTACAATATCCGTTTTAAATTCCAGCTGTCCTTTATAATTCATATGTTGAAAACTGCAGCCGCCACATCTTTCATAGCCGGGACAAGTTGGTTCTATTCTGTCTTTAGAGACTTCAATAATATTGAGCAGCTTCCCGACTGCATAGCTTTTTTTCAACTCACTGATTTGAACTTCAACCTTTTCACCCTTCAGAGCTCCATCTACAAAGACAGTAAATCCATTATATCTTCCTACTCCCTGTCCTTCATGGTTCATTCCGTTTATTTCAATTACATATGTTTTACCTTTTTCTATATCCACTAAACAATCTCCTTATAAACTTTTTACAGCCATAAACATCACAAAAGCAGATTTTATTATTCCATTGATTCCTTAATTTTATTTTCAACTATATTTCGTCAAAATTATTGTAAAATCCTTCAAAGGTTTTTATAATAGCAATAAACTTTTGAAATATAGGTAATATTTCGGGCAATAATTTTAGATGAAATTAATTATTTAAGAAGATAAAAAATAATTAAAGCACTGCAATATAACGCATTTTTCATACTTTATCGGCAACAAATTTTTAATTATCAGCAGGTTTTTTATTTTCTTAAAAAGGAATTTCATAAATTATGTAGAATTATTAAAGTTATCCGTAAGAGAGCCTATTGTTATTACTTTGATAGGATGGTAATTTATGTTTAAGGGAAAAATTAAAAAACAGAAGAAATACCTGTCTGTGGCGATAATTCCCCATTCTCTCGACAAAATCAAGGTACTTAAGTTTAAAGCACTGTATTCAAAGATTATTGCTGTCTGTGTCCTTATTTGCATTATATTTATTTCAGCAGGCTTCTTCACATATTCTGCGTTAAAGGAAAATACCGATCTGAAAAAAAATGAGGATTCCCTTCTTAATTTAAGTTCAGAGCAAAAAAAGCTGTTAGAAGACAAAGCTCAGGAAATAAAACAACTGCAGGATATTGAAAAAAGCTATGACAAGAAAATCGAAGACTTTACCAATAAGTATAACGACATGGCACAAAAGTATTTGACAAGCCGCGGTGACGCTATACGTTCAGGCAAACCCACAAGCAACAGTGCCAGTATATTTATCAACGATGCAAAAGAATTGAAAAACATACTTACCGACCTGGAGCAGTTGAACATATCCAGGGGTATAAATGAAGCAAATTTAACCGACACACAAAAAAAGCTGGATGAATATTTGGATTCCATGCCCACAACATGGCCTACATCAGGGCGAATAAGTTCACCCTTTGGCGGACGTCCGGACCCATTCAATGATTCAAGTCGGTTCCATACCGGCCTCGATATCGCAGCTCCGGTAGGAAGAAATATAGTAGCTGCGGGCAGCGGAACGGTCATTACCGCAGGACGAACCAGCGTATACGGGAATACTGTCATAATTGACCACGGACACGGCATAACTACAAAGTATGGACACACATCAAAAATACTGGTGAAAAAAGGTCAGAAAGTAAAAAAAGGTGATATCATAGCCCGGGTAGGAAGTACCGGTCGCAGTACGGGGCCACATCTGCATTTTGAAGTCAGCATCAATGGCACACCTGTAGACCCGCTCAAGTACCTGGAAAGCAAATAATTCAATTTTCCCGTATCATTATTACGCATCAGCCGTTCATTTAAAATATCGAACGCTTCAACGATATTTCAAATATATTTGTTTTTTATACCACTGAGAACGGCTGCTTAATTCAAAGTGGGAAAATTGAATAAATAATTAAAGGAGGGTCATTATGTTTAAAAAGAACGAGGAAGCAGGTTCAGGAACCTTTGATACACTTATTGGTGTTTCTACCATCCTGGAAGGAAATATTACAACCGAGGGTACTATACGTATAGACGGAAAGGTTAAAGGAGATTTACAGGTAAACGGTGATATATTTGTGGGAGCAAATGCAGTAATTACCGGTAATATATTTGCAGAAAACATACATATAGCAGGTACCGTAGAGGGTAACGCATCCTCCAGGGGTGTTTTGAGGCTGCTTGCAACTGCAAAACTCTATGGTGACATTCAGGTCAACAGCTTTGTAGCTGATGAAGGTGCTATATTCCAGGGCAAGTGCAATATGGTTGAAGCTCTTCAGGAAGCTGCTGCAAGTGCAGAAAGCAAATCAGCCATAAAAAAACCGAAGGATTACAAAAAGAGCGCAGTATTGCTTGAAGATAAAGAGAAGGCAGAGTAAATAAAAAAATCTCACACAAAAAAGTGACATTCCTTCAAGACGCTAAACAAAGGGAAAGTCGCTTCAAAAAGCTCTCTTTTTGGGGCGACTATTATTCATAAACCGCTGCATTTATATCACTTAGGAATGCTGGAGCAAGGTTTCCCTTATATAACATTTCAGTCAGAGGCACATCGCATACTATGTCAAAACTTTTCTTTGCAAGAAATAAAAAGCTGATTTCGATTCTGGATTTAATGCGGATAAGAATCCGGTGCGTTGCTCCATCGGTACCAAAAGGAGTAATTACCGATACGTAATCAGTTTTCACATCATCGGTTGTATTCAATTTTGCTTTGAGACCCGAGCCTGTTGATTTTACTGCATTTTTGGTATATATTACACTGAACGGTATTGTAATATTCTTGTTTTTTAGTGCTTTAAGCCTGTTTTTTATGGAAGTATTTATATCCTCCATTAATCTATCCAACTTAACAACGTCGGTATTTACAGAGGATACCCTATTATCACTGTCCCTGTTAATGGAAACATAGTTTCCATATTGGGCATTCTCATCGATATGCTTGACTGCTTCTTCATTTATTATTGAAGTGACAAGAACCTCAGCCTGATATTCTGAGGCATTTACAATATTGGGAAGTGCATATCTGTCTGCATAGAAAATCAGCAAAGTTAGCAGAACAACTCCCAAAAACAGGCTCAAATATAATCGCAGCTTTTTTTTATTGCCTCTGCGCAAATACCAAAGACGACGGCTTATTGTCTTTCCATGAGACATAGCTATTCCCCCGCTTAGCGTGTAAAAAAACCATTCTTTGAACCTTCAACTCTATAGAGTAAAAGATCTTTAAAGAACGGTTTTTACAGTCCCCCATATCATTTTATGTTCAAAAGGGAATTTTTGTGTATGTCCCTGTTAAATTCTCATCTGTTTACAGCGAAAAGGAAGAATTGATTATCTGGAACGCCATATATCTTTTCAAAACGGTTTCAATCTGTATGTAAATGTCCTCCAGAAATAATTTATACAGTTCATCTTCTTCAATCAAGTACTTTGATTCAAGCATTTTTTCTACAATATTGCAGAACTTTTTAAGGACTTCCTTGTCTTCCATGACTCTTATGTTTCTGTCCTTTGCCAAAACAAGTTTAAGGAGTGATGGAATCTTCAGATTAAGATTTTCATTTGAATTTGTTATACCTAAAAGCATGTCAATATCTATTTCAAGTTCACTGCTTATTTTCATAAGTACTTCAAGATTGGGATTGGTTTTCCGCCCATTCTCCAATTGTGAAAGATACCCCGGAGAGATTCCTGTAGACTTTGCAAATTCCACAAGGCCGTATCCCTTTTCAATCCTTTTTGCCTTGATAATCTCGCCTACTTTAATCTCCAAAATAATACCCCCTATAATTAAACACGTTTATTCAAAAAGGGAAAACCGAATTTATAATATAATAACAGACGACCTTTTTCAATGGGAAAATAGTATTATTCGGCATTATTTCTTAAAAAGTATCGTATAAATGGTAAAATGGTAAGAATTAAACCCAGGAACTTTTGATTTAATACTGCGTCAAATTGACTTGGAAAGGTATATTGCGGTTATAACCCCGGATTTACATAATTTCATGTAAAATGGCAAGTATCAAAAATTAAACACTATATGGTTTTTATGGTATAATAGTCATTGTAAAAAAGATAACCTATCAGGAGGGCAACATGGATCCTAAAGCGAAAGCTGCTCTGAAGAAAGAGAGAAAGGAAAAAAAGCGGCTGAAGAAACAGCAGCGTTCACCTGCAGCTAAATTTGCATTTACCGTATTGAAGATAATGGCAGTTTTACTTATAGCTATAACCTGTGCCGTTGTTGGTATTGTCGGAGGAGCCATATACGGATACATAAAGACAACTCCGCCGATAACCGACGAACAGCTCCAAATATCTAACTTTACATCCTTTATTTATGATAAGGATGGCAACCAAATAAGCCAGCTACACGGTACTGAAAACAGAGTTTGGGTTTATTACGATCAAATTCCCAAAAACCTTGTAAACGCTTTTGTAGCTATCGAGGATGAAAGATTCTGGCAACACGGAGGCGTTGATTTCAAAAGAGTATTAAGTGCCATTGTAAGTGTTGTTAAACCTGGCAGTCATGTTGTAGGCGGTAGTACTATTACAATGCAGCTTGTGAGAAATCTTACCAATCAAAGGCAGTTATCGCTGCAAAGAAAGGTTCAGGAGCAGTGGAGCGCCATACAGCTTGAAAAAAGACTGGAAAAATGGCAGATACTCGAACTGTATCTCAATGTAATACCCACGGGCCATGGCTGCTATGGAGTTGAAACTGCAGCAAAGACATATTTCAATAAGGATGTAAAAGATCTCGATCTTGCAGAGAGTGCAAGTATTGCGGGTATTACCAATGCACCCACATACTATGACCCGCTGGCACCCAACGGAGGCGCCGAGCATAATAAGAAACGTCAGGAGCTTATCCTGAAAGCAATGCTGGATCAGAAATACATAACTCAGGAACAGTATGACCAGGCAATTAATGAAAAACTGAATTTTAACCAGGGCAGTACCAAAGATCTGACCACTGCAAGTACTCAGTCGTATTTTGTGGACCAGGTAGTGCTTGATGTAAAAAAGGATCTTATGGCAAAAGGCCTTTCAGAGCAAATTGCACTAAAGACAATTTACAACAACGGATTAAAAATATACACAACAATGGACAGTAATGTTCAAAAAGCAGTTGATTCAGTGTATAACGATCCCAAGTATTTTCCTTCAGTGGCGGGTAAAAGTGACCCACCTCAATCAGGTATGGTCATTGTCGATCCGAAAACCAGCCAGGTCAGAGCAATGTATGGCGGCAACGGGCAGAAAAAAGGCAATTCCTTGAACAGGGCTACACAAATAGCAAGGCAGGTAGGCTCCAGCATGAAACCCATAGCTGTATACGGCCCTCAGATCGATCAGGGACTCATAACACCGGCAACTGTTGTGGATGATGTACCGGTACACCTGGACAGCAGTAATAAATCACATCTGTATCCACAGAACGACGATAATAGTTATGCAGGTTTGACAACAGTCAGGGACGCTGTAGCCAGGTCCGTTAATGTAGTAACAGCCCAATTATATATGAAAAACCCCGATGTTACATACCCCTATTTGAAAAAAGTCGGAATAAACAGAGATGACGAAAGGTATCTATCAGTAGCTCTGGGAGGTCTTAAAAACGGATTGAGCCCTCTGCAGATGGCTGCAGCATATGTACCTTTTGATAACAATGGTGTTTATACTGAACCAATAACCTATACAAAGGTTGTTGATAACAAAGGAAACGTTCTTCTTGAGAAAAAACCAAAAAGCAACGCTGTTTACAAGGAAACCACTGCCTACATAATGACAAGTATCATGCAGAGTGTTGTACAATACGGCACAGCTTATCCGTATGGTATTATTAAAAACAGCAAAGGCCAGATAATTCCAACGGCAGGAAAAACAGGTACTACAGATAACCAGACAGATAGATGGTTTGTAGGATTTTCATCGTATTACGTTGGTGCAGTCTGGTACGGTTATGATACACCAACCCGTCTGGAAGGCATGTATAATAAAAATCCTTCGCTTCAAATATGGAGCGCTGTCATGGCAAAAATACATGCAAACCTGGCGCCTGTGAATTTTAAGGAACCGGCAAATATTGTACATCAAAACATTTGCATATATTCCGGGAAGATTCCGACAGCCCTCTGTTCCAAAGATCCGAGAAACGTAGCAGGTGAGCGGCAGAGTATCCGCAATGAAATATTTGTCAAGGGTACCCAACCTACAGATTCGTGCGATGTCCACGTCCAGGCCAAGGTAGCCAAAAATGCCAAGGACGCTACCGGAAGGTACCTTCTGGCAGGACCCAATACACCGCTTTCCGACATATTGGAACAGGTGTTTATACAAAGGAAGATAGAATACAAGCCCCAGTTCCCGTCGGATCCATACCCTACTGACTGGAAATATGAACTTCCGGCCGGTGAGTTTGATAATGTAAGTCCGCCGCCTGCAGACAAGAAGACCGATTCAAATGCTCCTCCAGGAGCTGCAGATGTTATAAACGGTGCCGACAATAAGAACAAATCCGACGGTGACAACGCTTCAGGAGATTGATCAGGAAATTTAAAAGCTCAAGGTTAATAAGACCTTGAGCTTTTAGATTTATAAAGATATTATTTAAGTATACTAACGTAACTCATTAATGCGTAAACATTATTTCATCGGAGGCAACCGTATCACTTAAGGTGTTATTGCTGTTAAGCTTGAAATATTCCTGCATTATATCCTTGGCAATTGGTGCTGAAAAATATCCGAAAACGCCTCGTTCAATAACAACTGCAATAGCTATTTTGGGTTTGTTTGCAGGAGCATAGCATACAAACACACCGTTATTTGAGTGTGTAGTGTCACCGGTTTCAGCCGTTCCGGTCTTACCTGCGACCTTGAAGGGAAAATCCTTGAAAACACTTACAGCCGTTCCGTCCTCGGAATTAGTAACAGCTACCATTCCGTCCTGTACTGCCATCAGGTTCTGCTGTTTTATAGGCAGTTGCTGATAGGTGGGCTTTGTATTACTCTCAACTGATCCATCATATTTGGTAACCTGCTTTATAAGATGGGGAGTAAAGCGCTTCCCGCCATTTGCAATGGTACTTATGTAATCTACAAGCTCTATTGGAGTAAAACTGTTATACAGCTGACCGATTGAAGATTGTGCAGTATCTGCGGCACCCCATGGATACGGATTTATTTTCTTTTTTGTATCTCTTCCCGATACCGTACCCTTGTTTTCACCGGGAAGGTCTATGCCGGTAAGCTGATCCAAACCGAACATTTTAGCCCATTTATTAACCTTATCAATACCAACCCTGTTGCCAAGCTCATAGAAATATATATTACATGAAGTTGCCAGCGCCTTGGTTAAGGCAATGGGTCCATGTCCGCCTTCAAGACAAGTAAATTTCATTTTGTCATAATATACGACTCCGGTATCATTTATTGTTTCAGTAGGAGTTATAGCGCCTTCCTCCAGCCCCGAAATTCCAACAACAGGTTTGAACGTCGATCCTGGTGCATATTTTCCTGAGATGGCTCTGTTGAACATAGGTCTTCCTATGTTATCGGTATTATATGCTGTTATTGCCTTCTGAGCCTCCTTATTATTTGCCGGTTCCAGGAAGATGGAGGGATCATAGCTGGGATATGTAGCCATTGCAAGGATCTCTCCGTTGGTCACATCCATAGCTACCACGGCTCCGGCATAAGCATCACCCATATTGTTTTTTATATCGGTAATGTTATTGCCTATAGGCTGCTTGTTTCTTATTGCGTCAATGGTTTTCTTAAGAGAATTGGCTGCAATTTGCTGAAGCTTCATATCTAAAGTCAGCTGAATGTCATCACCGGGTATTGCAGCCTTCTGCTTTATTTCTTCAGTCTGCCTGCCGCTGGTATCAACCTCAATGGTTTTTTCACCATCAATTCCCTTAAGGTAATTTTCGGCTTGTTTTTCTATACCATCTATTCCTATGATATCATTCAGATCATAGCCATTGCCTTTAAGCTTCTTGTAATTCTCAGTACTGATAGCTCCGACATAACCCAGTACATTTGCTATATCCTTACTGTCAACATAGTTACGTACCGGAACGACGTCTGTCGTGACACCAGGGAATTGTGAATGCTTTTCCTCCAGTTCCGCTATGGTCTTCTGGTTTACATCACTAGCTATAACCACCGGATTCAGCATGCTGTATCCTCTTTCGTACAACTCAAAACGTAAAGTCATTATGTCATAAGCTTCCTGATCTGTGTACTTTTTATCTATGTTAAAACGTTTTGTCCTCAGATAATTAAAGGCATCCTGTGCAGTGTGCAGTGTTCCGGCATCCTTTGATGCGGCTACTATCTGGCTCAACCAGGTTTTTATAGAGGCTTCGGAATTTTGTATATTAGGTCCAAATGAAACAGGATCAATGGTCAAATACTTTGAAAGGCTTTTATAATAGGAAACCCCATTCTTTTCAAATACTTTTGTAAGATCCAGAAGCATCTGGTTAAAAGTTGCAGTATCTATACCGGTTTTTACTATCTGTACCGAAAAACCCATACGGTTAACTGCAATAGGTACTCCGTTTCTATCTGTGATTTTTCCCCTTGGGGCAACTATACTTCTATTGTTAATCAGTTTCTTCTGGGACTGTTGGTCATAGGATTGTCCATTGACAAGCTGAAGGTTCACAATCTGATAAATTAAAATCATTACAATAAGTAAAAAAATAAATCCGATAATCAAATATCTATCTTTAAGTTTTTCCATAACTTCTCTCCACTGCATTAATTTTGTACATTATAATTTTATCCAGATTAAGTATAAATCAAATAAGAATATATTTCAACAAATACCATATTCTACTCCATTTGAGCCTAAATTGATTTTGACAATGTCGAAAATTGTGTGGTATAATACAGTCGTTAACGGGGGTATTTTACGAATGAAAAAAAAAATGTATTTTTTCTGGTATTTATAATAACCGTTCAATGTATCACCATTCTATGCATAATTTCAGTTATATTGTTTTTTAACCCCAGTTCAAAAAGTAAATCTTCAGTTTATGGCAATACCCCAATAATAAGCGACAATAAGAATACTTTTTATAATATTGAAGCCGATATCCAGGTTTCAGGAAATATTGTTGATATAAAACAGGATATCTATTTAAAATCGCCCGAGAAGGATATTTTTGTATATATTCCATCCTCAAATATGGCAGCAACTACTATTGAGAGTGTTTCAGGGGACGGAGATGTAAAAAGTTCGGTACAGGCCGATACTAATATGGAAATAACCTGTGAAAAACCACAGAGCAAAATAAGTATAAATTATAAAATAGCTATGGACAGTCAGCGTCAAATACTTTCATACTCTGAAAACTGCATACTGCTGACCGAATTTCTAATAACACCTGCCGTTTACAAGGACGACAAACCGGTACAAACTTATAAATGGCCTTTCGGTGATCCTTATATATATGATATGAACAATTACAGAATAACCCTCAAGGCCGATAAGGGCTACAATGTTTTTGCCCCCGGGGAGAAGCAGGAAAAAGTTTCGGGAGATTTCAGGACTGCTCTTTTTGAAGCGCAGAATCTCAGGGATTTTCCATTAGTCCTGATAAGGGATGCAAACGTAAAAACAGAGAAATTCGGAGATACTAACGTATATTATATAAACTCCTATCCGGCAAGAGATTACATCACCGCAGCAATGAAATTTGCCCAGAAGAACATAGGTCCTTATCCATATAAGGAGTTTTTTGTAGTTAATGCGCCCATTTCATCCAACGAAGGAATGGAATTCTCAAATATGGTATTTTTATCGGACAATTGCTTTACTAACCTTCAAAACCTGGAAAGAGTTACTTATCATGAAGTCTTTCACGAATGGTTCTACGGCATTATAGGTACTAACCAGCTGGATCAGCCCTTTTTGGACGAAGGTCTTGTAAATTACCTTTCCATATTGCTGGCAGGTGACAAACTGAATACAACTTATAATAATTCTTTCCTTAAAATGCATTTGAACGATTATCAATCTAAGGAGCAATATATAAATATAGCTTACAATGATGCCACCATATATTTTTATGATCTTCATAAAAAACTTGGTGACAGCTTCTACAAATCACTTAAAAAGTTATATAATGAAAAGAAAAATACAATAGTTTACTATAAAGATTTTATAAAGTATTTCAATTGAAATATTTATTACAAATTTTAATATAAAATTGATTTTTTAGGGGGTAAACATCTTGAAGGTCGCTGAAAATGTAAATCAGGAAAAATATATTGAGTTCCTGCAAGCACATAGTAAAGGACATTTTATGCAGTCACCCGAATGGGCTAAAGTCAAATCAAACTGGAAGAATGAGATTATAGTTATTGAAGATGAAAGTGGTAATATAAAAGGTTCAATGAGCTTGTTGATAAGGAAGATACCTGTTCTTAAATATACTATGATGTACTCTCCAAGAGGACCTGTTTGTGATTCACATGACATGGAAACTCTCGGTCTGCTTCTTTCCGAAGCTAAAAAACTGGCTAAAAAATATAAAAGCTACACTTTAAAGCTGGATCCGGACATTGAAGTCGAGGATGTACAATTTGAACAAATCATGAAAGACCTTGGTTTCAAGGTTGCTCCCAGATCCAAGAACTTTGAAGGGATACAGCCCAGATTTGTTTTCAGGCTTGATATCAAAGGCAAGACAGAAGACGAATTACTGCAGTATTTTCATCAGAAGGTCAGATATAATATAAAGCTGTCGGCAAAGAAAGGTGTAGAAGTAAAGCTCGGAACAAGAGATGATATAGACGAATTTCACAGGATAATGCAGGAAACCGGCGCAAGGGACAAGTTTGTTATAAGAACGGCCGATTATTTCAAAAAAATGTACGATTGTCTTGCACCTGAACATTTAAGACTTTATCTGGCTCATTATGATGGTAAGATAGTAGCCGGTACTCTGGCTTTATTATACGGTAATAAGGTCTGGTATTTATATGGAGCCAGCAGTAATGAATACAGAAATGTAATGCCCAATTATCTGCTTCAATGGGAAATGATCAAATGGTCGCTGGAAAGCGGCTGTGAAATATATGATTTCAGAGGGGTTTCAGGTGATCTTGATGAGAGCAACCCCCTGTA
>JAUZPR010000118.1 GCA_030705825.1 Bacillota bacterium
CAATATCTGGAGGAAGCAGATCAGTTAGCAGATAAGATAGCTATTTTGAATAAAGGAAAAATTGTAGCCGAAGGAACTCCAGCAGAATTAAAGAAGCTGCTTCCACAGGGACATTTTGAACTTAAGTTCCATAATGAGAGATATATAAGATTGGCCTGCGATTTACTTAAGAATTACAGTGCTGAAGTTGATGAGGAGAATCAGATTCTGTCAGTCACTGCAACAGGCGGCATAAAGCAGCTGACCGCAATTCTTAACCAGTTGGAAACCGCAAACATATCTTTGGCAGAATTTGAACAGAAGCTTCCCACATTGGAGGATGTTTTCCTGACAATAATAGGCGAGAAACAGGAACAGGAGGGTGCATGATGAAAATTCTTTCAGGGTTGGAAAATAAAATTAGTGATGCTGTTGTTATGTCGGGACGATGTATGCGCCACTCATTCAGAAGTATTGATACTTTGATTACAGTAGCAATAATGCCCATTATGATGATGGTAATGTTTGTATATATATTTGGGGGTGCGATAAATACAGGCGCGGTAAAATACGTCGACTATATAGTTCCGGGAATTATTCTGATGTGTATTATGAGCGGAGCAGCCTATGAGGCTTTGAGAATAAATAATGATTTAACCAAAGGTATTTTTGACAGGTTCCGTACCATGCCAATAGCAAAATCCTCAATTTTAGGAGGACATATTCTGACCTCAGTTGTATTCAATGCGGTTTCTTCCTTAATAATAATGCTTTTTGCGTTATTAATCGGCTTCAGATCTGATGCCGATATCTTAAAATGGCTTCTTATAATAGGGATTCTGCTGCTCTTTACTCTTGCAATGACCTGGATCTCAGCATTTTTTGGTTTACTTGCACACAGTGCTGAGGGTGCCGGAGTATTCAGCTATATATTACTGTTCATGCTCTTTATAAGCTCAGCCTTTACACCTACCCAATCAATGAATTCAGCGGTACGTGCATTTGCCGATAACCAGCCTATGACGCCGATTATTGAAGCTGTACGTTCACTGATGCTAAATGAACCAGTAGGGCATAATGTGCTGACAGCGATTCTATGGTGTGTAGGAATAATTATTGTAGCATTTGCCGCTTCAATGCAGATTTATAAACATAAGACCGCTTAGCCAAGGAGTAGGACATTCTATACCCAGATATTAATATGTATAAGTACCCTGAATTTAATAGTTCAGAGTATTTTTGTTTATTATTAGTTTAAATCCAATATAAAAAGATATAAGATAATAAGGAAATATAAAATATTCTAAGAGGTAAAAAGAATGGAAGATATTAATAAGGAAATAAAAAGATATTATAATGATATTGCCGAGCAATTTGCAGATGCTTGGTATTCTAATGAAAGCCTGTTGCCGGTTTTGAAGGAATTTTTATCGTTCCTTAATCCAAAGCCCAGAATCTTGGATCTGGGATGTGGCGCCGGATATGAGAGTATGCGCCTATATAAGCTTGGGGCAGAGGTAGTAGGCGTTGATTATTCAATTGAACCCATTAGAATTGCAAAGGAAAGGAATCCACAATGCCGCTTTGAAGTAATGGATTTCCGGGAATTGGATGACTCTCTCGGGATTTTTGACGGGATTATAGCAGTGGCCTCATTGATACATATAAGCGATGAGGAGTTGAGTATTGTATTTGAAAACATGAAAAAAGTTATTAGAACTGACGGATTGGTTATGATATTAGTCATAGAAGGGTATGGAGTGAGTAGAGAACGCAGTGTTATCAAAAATAATGGTAAAGAATATAACAGAACATTTTATTTGCATAGCAGGGAGAGATTGAGTGAAATCGCTGAGAATAAAGGATTTAAATATTACAGGGAGCTTCTATTGGATGATGAAAGCAGCTCATATGGATGGAAATGCTTTGAATTCCAAAGCAAGTAAAAACTTAAAGCATCATTCTTGAAATAGGAAAACTGCTGCACAGTTAATTTTAATTAGCCGGGCAGCAGTTTTATATTATATAGAAAATCTTTAATTATTCTTCTTCAGCTATTTTCAGGCGTTCCTTTTTTGAAAATAAATTAATTATAGTACCAGGAAGTGCAATCATTGCCGGTAGGAAAACAGGAAGCATTATGAAGCAAAGTACTATGAGACCTACAATAACTGCAACTGACAATTGGAATAAAAGGGTCAATCCGGAGGGCATAAGTGTTGCAAAGGTACCGCCAAGTATTATTACTGCTGATGTTACTACTCCGCCTATATGCCGTGAAGCCGTAACTATAGCTTCTTTAGGCGACATATGCGGGTATTCCCTGAAACGTGTCATGAGGAATATACTGTAATCTACGCCAAGCGCTACTATTATAATGAAGGAGAAGAACGGAACGAAGGAGGAAATACCATCCAGTCCCATAATTTTAAAGAAAACAAAATTTTGAACAAACATAGCCGCATAATATGCTCCCAAGAGAGATGCGGTTATGAAAACAGGTGCCCAGAAGGATCTTATAACCAGCAGAAGTACAAGGAATACTCCAACAAGAACTATTACAATCATTCTGTTCAAATCTGATTTCAAAATATCATTCATATCTGCAGTCATTGCACTGGGGCCAGATACTCCAAACTTTGAATTTGAAAGAAGAGTACCTTTAAGTCCGTTTGATAATGTGTTGTTTATCTCCTTAACAGTATTCATAGCTTCCTTGGAGTATGGGTCGTCGTTCAAAACAATAATCATTTTGGTAATGGTCCTGTCGCTGGACATGAAGCTATCCAGTGATTTCTTGAAACCCGCGTCAGATAAAGCTTCCTTGGGGATATAGAAGGTCTTGTTTGTATTGAGCTGTGTCAGGAATCCATTTGTCTGTCCAAGTCCGTCTGAAATTTTCTTCAAGCCGGTGTTTACATCCGAAAGTTTGGTTCCAAAGGTACTGAATCCATTCAGACCTGCTACAAGCTGTTGCTGGCCGGATTTCATCTGACCCAGTCCGTTGGTTACGCTATCCATATTTGTAACAATCGTACCTATACCGGAGGATGCTTTACCAAGACCACTTTGAAGCTGTTTTAATCCTTCTGCCAACTGTGATAAACCACCGCTCATTTGTGACAGATTTTGATTTGCGGTTCCAAAACCTGAAGTTAAAGCATTGTAGTTATCATTTAAAGCTTTTATTCCATCCGGCGTAATTGGGCTTAACGATTCCAGTAGTTTATTTATGGTTTGCTTTAATGCCTGATAATTTTGATCGTTTTGAGAATTAGAATAAGTACTACCCAAAGCCGTTACCATGGATTGCATCTGTGAAAGAGTACTTTTTACACCAAGCAGTGCCTGCGCAGCATCCTGATAATGAGTACCCATTTCCGAATATCCTGCTTGCATTTTTATATAATTATCGGATAGCAGTTTTATTCCGCTGTTCATTTTTACAAGGTTTGTTTCGATAGTTTCCATACCGCTGCTTATGGATGGTGAATTACCGGAATTGTCGGCCAAACCTAGCTGAATCTGCTTGAGTCCGCCTGTAAGCGAGGACATTCCGTTCTGCAGCTGTGACGTGCCGTCAACCATTTGAGATGCTTTTGAAAAGTCGGCTGAACCGAAATTATCCTGGGCCATTTTCAGACCGTCATATATCTGGTCGACTCCGTCCTGAGTTTTTGACAATCCTCCGGTAACCGATTCAACCTGGCTGCCTATATAGAAACTGTCGATTTGCTTTCCTTGAGGTTGTGTTACTGAGGATACCATGTGAATTCCATTGATTTTCTTCAGCCTTTCGGTAATATTGTCAATTACCGACAAAGAGTCGTTATTATCGAGGGCTTTTGTATTTTCAATCACAACATTGACAGGCATTGCCTGACCCCTGCCGAAATGGTCTGCAACCAGATTAAAGGCTTTGGAGGAAGGCTGTGAATTACCAAGCTCCTTTATGGTGTCAAAGTTGAGTTTCTGCTGATAAAGAAATATTGTTGGAACAATAATCAGGGCAACTATTAAAACAGATATGACAGGGTGTTTTGTTGATATTGAGGAAATTTTATACCATAGCTTGCTTTCCTTGTGTCCGGTTGATGTCTTTGAAGGCCAGAACAGCTTACTGCCCAAAAGCTTCATTGCAAAAGGCGTAAGGGTTATAATTTCAAGCAGCAGAATGGCTGCACCGATTACTACAACAATACCCGATTTATATATGGGTGATTCTGAGAAGATAAGGCTGAAGAAGGCTATCAGTACGGTAAGTATACTGAAGGCAATAGTTTTACCTGCGGTTTTATAGGTTTTTACTATAGCATCATCTATTGAACAACCGCGGGAAAGTTCTTCCTTAAATCTGTTGAACAGCAGGATATTATAGTCGGTCCCTATACCAAAGAGTACTAGTACAAGCAGTACCTGTGTCAGGGATGTAATAGGGAAATTGGCTTTATCAATCAGCTGGGCTGCAATTCCCATTGAACATAAATAGGAAAAGGCTACAGCCAACAAAGAAATAATTGGAGTAACAACTGATCTGAACATTAATATAAGCACCAATAAAATAAAGATGACTGTCAGTATTGCACTTTTTTCTACTCCAGACATGGCTGCCTTAAGATAATCATTATTGATAAAATCCTCACCTGAAAGGTAATGTTCGGCTTGTACACTGCTTAGCTTGTTTTCAAAGGCCTTCTTGATATCGTCCACTTCTCTGGTACCTTTGTCAAGCTTAAAGCTAACCATTAATGTAGTACCGTCTTTTGAGATTAAAGAAGTTTTTGCTTCGGGCATACTGAAGGGATCTATTATATTACTGATACCAAGTTCGGTACTGCTTTCCCTTACAGTTTTTACACCTGATTCGATTTGATTCATTTCAGATTGGGAAAGCTTATTCTTATCATAAAAAACCATAATGTCGTTATTGCCTTTAGTAGTATCCATCTTGCTTAATATAGAGGTTGCTACAACAGATGGGCTGCTGTTGTTCAAGCCCTGCTGACCTTTATGCCTCAATATTGCATTAATATCCGGCTGAATTACTGTAAGCACTACTGCAGCCACAAGCCACACAGAGAATATTATCCAGCGGGCTTTCAAAATCTTTTTCATATTCATTTCTCCTCCTGTTGATGAAAAGTAAAGCAACATAATGTTGTATATGTAACACAATTGTATTATAATTTACATCATGATGGTTTACAACCAACAAAATTATTAATATTGTTAAATTCACTACATATTAACCAAATATGTTGTGTATTAATAAAATTTTAAAAATAGAAGAGGATATGTCATGAAAATAGAAAAATCAGACAGGCGAGTAAAGTATACTAAAATGCTTCTGAAAAAAAGTCTGGTGGAATTAATGCGGGAGCAGCCTATATCAAAGATATCTATCAAAATATTATGCGAGGCTGCCGATATTAACAGAAGCACCTTTTATGCACATTATACCGATCAATATGATTTGCTCAAGCAGCTGGAGCAGGAAGTAATTACCGAGCTAAAAAAGCACATTTTTAAAGAAGATTTTTCCAGGCATTCACCGCAAACAATGCATGTAATGAATCAAATACTGGATTATGTAGCCAGAAATTGTGATTTATTTAAGATACTGTTAAGTGAAAATGGTGATACATCTTTTCATAAGGAAATGATGTATCTTGCACAGCAAGCAGCAATTTCGGACATTAACAATAATGTAAGCATCGATGAAAGAACTTCGGAGTACCTGCAGTGCTTTGCAGTTACAGGCACTTTAAGCATAGTACAGAAATGGCTTCAGGACGGAATGGTGGAATCGACCGAAAAAATGACTGAACTCATTTCAAGGATTCTATACAAGGGTACCGATTCATTTCATCCGAGTAAGTAAATTAATTTACTAAGAACTGGGCAGTATGACACAATAAACTGATCAATAATCACCAAGTTTATGTCAACAGAATAGTATGTTATTACAAAGTAATTTACTAATGGGGGCATAAAATTGGAATATTGGGTAAGAGTTGAACCAGACGTAAAAATTTATGTAAATGATATTAACCCACTGGGCAGGAAGACAATTCTGTTTATTCACGGTTGGCCTGCAAACCATAAATTATTTGAATATCAGTTTGACAAACTTCCTCAGATGGGGTATCGGTGTATTGGAATAGATATCAGAGGATTCGGTAATTCGGATAAACCTTTTGAAGGCTACTCATATAACCGTTTAGCTGACGATATTAGATGTATAGTTGAAGTACTTGGATTACATGATTTCATACTTGCCGGCCACTCAGTAGGAGGAGCCATTGCAATTCGTTACATGGCTCGCCACAACGGTTATGGAGTATCCAAGCTTGCTCTTTTTGCTGCTGCAGCACCAAGTTTTGTCAAACGTCCTTATTTTCCATATGGATTGGCCGCAGAAGATGTTACAAAGCTTATTCAGGAAACATATAATGACCGCCCTAAAATGCTTCGGGACTTTGGAGATATGTTCTTCTTCCAGTATATAACACAGCCATTTTCCGACTGGTTCTTCCAATTGGGAATTCAGGCAGCAGGCTGGGCCACTGCAAAACTTGCAATATCTCTCAGAGATGAAAATTTGTTCTATGACCTTCCCAAAATACAGGTTCCCACCTTGATTCTTCATGGAATTCACGACAGGGTTTGTCTCTTCCCATTAGCCTTGGCTCAAAAACAAGGTATTAGAAATTCCATGTTTATACCGTTTGAGAATAGCGGACATGGATTGTTCTGGGAAGAACGCGATAAATTTAACAAGGAATTGGCACAATTTATAGGATAATTTGAATATGGGTAAATCAAATAATTCTATGGAAAATAGATTAAACAGGGAATATGAAACCCCTGTTTTTTTGTGTGGATAGTATTGACAGGATAAAATCATAGTGTTATATTGTGCATATACGATATACACAATTCACAAAGGGGGAGAAACTAGTGGATATTTTATCCGTTCAAAATTCAAATAAAAAATATGAAAAATTCGAACTTAAGGATGTATCCTTTAAGATTTAAAAAGGGTACATAATGGGTTTTATCGGACGTAACGGAGCAGGTAAGACTACAACACTCAAAGCCATGTTGAACCTTGTCCACGCCTATAACGGTACAGTATCTTTTATGGGAAAGAATTTTTCGGAAAATGAATTTGAATGCAAACAAAAAATCGGCTTTATGCTTGGAGGTATCTTTTATTATCCAAAACAGAAATTAAAGAATATAACAAACGTTGTAAAACGCTTTTATGATAATTGGGATGATAAGGCTTATGAGGGTTATCTTAATAGATTCAATCTGGACCCCAACAAAAAAGTTGATGAGTTGTCAACCGGAATGAAAGTAAAATACGCACTGGCTCTGGCGCTATCACATAATGCACAATTATTGATTCTGGATGAACCAACAAGCGGACTGGACCCAGTTTCAAGAGATGACATACTTGAACTGTTTCAAGAAATAATTGAAGACGGAGAACGAAGCATTTTGTTTTCGACGCAGATTACATCCGATCTTGAGAAATGTGCTGATTTCATTACTTATATCAAAGACGGACAGATAATTACCAGTGCAGAGAAAGATGAATTTTTAAATTCCTATAGAATAGTCAAAGGAACAGGTGAACAATTTACCGATAAACTCAGACGGAAGTTGATAGGCTATAAAAAGAATGCATTTGGTTTTACAGGTCTTGTAAAAACAGATACCCTGCAGGATGATACTACTCTGGAGGTATCGGCTGCAGATATTGAATCAATAATGATATATTATGAAAGGGAGAATAGGATATGAAAAATCTATTATATAAAGAATTCAGACTGTTTTGGCATCCAGCCATGTTTTTATTTCTTTTATTCGGTACATTTTTACTGATTCCAAGCTGGCCCTATTTTATTGCATTTGGATATATATTCATTGCATTCAATACTGCATTTATTGCCAGCAGGGGCAATCAGGACATATTATTGACAGTGTCTTTTCCGGTACGCAAAAGAGATACTGTTTTAGCCAAGGTATACTTAATTGTAATAGTAGAGCTTTTGCAGGTTGTCATTTCAATTCCTTTTGCTCTAATAAACAATGCGATCTATAAAGGCAATATGGCAGGGATGAACGTTAATTTCGCCTTCTATGGACTTGTATTGATCATGTATGCCTTATTCAATATTATTTTTCTTCCGATGTTTTATAAAACAGCTTATAAAGTCGGAGTACCTGTAATCGTCGCAATTTTAGCAGTACTTGTTTATATCGGAGTCGTTAATTTCGCAGTCTTGAGCATTCCTTACCTTAAGACAAATCTTAATGGATTGGGTGTAAGCCATCTGGGAAGCCAGCTTCTTGTATTAGCTGCAGGAATAATACTCTTTTTAGGCACTACACCGCTTGTTTATAGAATGTCAGCACAAAAATTTGAAAAGGTAGACCTGTAACCTATGAATATTGTTATTTCAAATACATCAGATAAACCGATATATCAACAGCTCTTTGAGCAAATCTCGGCTCAGATCATCAAAGGTGAGCTTGAAAGGGATTTTTGTCTTCCGCCAATAAGGACTGTTGCAAAAGAACTGAGGATCAGTGTTATTACAGTTAAAAAAGCATGGGAAGAGCTTGAACGTCACGGCTTTATTTATACCATGGTGGGAAAGGGATGTTTTGTAGCATCCCTTCAGCCAAATGAACTGGGTAACAAGAGGCAGGAGCTGGCTATAGAAAAATTGAAAATAGACATCGAGTATTATAAGGGACTTGGACTTTCCACGGAGGATTTACTCGAACTGATACGTCGGAATTATGATTAAAAGGAGTTCGGGATTTGTTGACAATGTATGGAAACATTCATATAATATAACTGAAATACAAATACTTAAAAATAATGTTCATTACGAAAGGAGTTGTTTTGATGTCTGTAAAAAATGTTGAGGTGGTTTTTGAGTAACTGAATATCGGCACAGGTATACATGAAGCCTATAAAAGGGTTTTTTCGTATTGCCTATGCAGCTTCTTTCGAGCAACCAAACGGCATGGGTCTTCAGTTGGCAAGCCAACCTACAGCCCTTTACAGTGTTTTGAAAATATCGGCACGCATTGGTAGCGTGTTTTTTTATTGTATTTTAAAGCCCGCAGGTGATCGTTATCTGCGGGCTTTTTATATGCTTTTTAAGGTTGCGGTACAGAAAATCATAAGGAAAAGTTTAGATTAAGAATGGAGAAGTATTATGAATATAAAAGAATATGGATGGGATGAGTATTTCGAAAATGAGTTCAGGAAAAGCACCACAGATAAGAAAAGTCCCGGGCTGGTCGCAGACAGAGTCTGCTGCTCGCCCATGCAGCCTGGAAGAGTAATTGCTGATTATGGTCAGATGCTGCGTGTGATAACGGATTCGGGTGAAATTCTTGTGAATAGACCGGTCAATAATTTAGACATGCCACAAATAGCAGTTGGAGATTGGGTGGTATTGGTATATTCCGAAGAAACTAAAACCACGAATATACGATTGGTGCTTAAAAGGAAAACAAAGTTTTCCAGAGCCGCTTCAGGAATTGAAATCAAGGAGCAGATTGTTGCCGCCAATGTCGATATGGTTTTTCTTATGCAGTCCTTGAACAGGGACTTTAATATGCGAAGACTGGAAAGGTATCTTATTGCAGCCTGGGAAAGCGGCGCAGTACCTGTTGTTGTACTGACTAAGGCTGATTGCTGCGATAATGTTGCAGAAAGACTGGCATCTGTATATACTACTGCTCCTGGAGTGGAGGTGCATGCCATCAGTTGTATAACAGGTGAAGGGCTTCAGGAGATAAAAAGATACTTCCAGCAGGGTAAAACTATAGCACTGCTGGGCTCTTCAGGCGTCGGCAAGTCTACATTAGTTAATACTCTGGCAGGTAAAGAGCTTTTAAAAACACAGAAGGTACGTGAGGATGACAGCAGAGGGAGGCATACAACTACCCATAGGGAAATCCTGCTGTTACTTGGAGGAGGATTAATTCTGGATACACCGGGAATGCGCGCATTGTCTCTATGGGAGGCAGATACCGGAATGGAAGTTATGTTCGGAGATGTAGAAGAATTAGTAAAACAATGTCGTTTCCATGACTGCAAACACGGAAATGAACCGGGGTGTGCAGTCAGAGAAGCAATTGAAACAGGAAAGCTGGAATTGGAAAGATGGGAGAGCTGGTTGAAGCTGCAAAAGGAGCTGGTACATCTGGAAGCCAAGAAGGAAGGCAAGGTAAGGCTTCAGGAAAAGCAGTGGGGAAGACAGATTGCAAAGCTGAAAAAAGAGTTGTATAAGGGGTAGGGTACGGGGGGGTGCCCTTATCGAAAATAAATCCGGAGAAATAAGAAAATCGAATTGCTGTAGGGGTGGGGCTCTGCTCCACCCGTATAGATTAATTTTATTTGGTTTGGAAGGATATGGGGGAATGGCGAAGAATTATAATACTGATACCTATAGCAATGATATATATATTCTTAACAAACGATATTGGCAATGTAATTTTTATTAATTGGTGGGGTGGTAGATAATGAAGGAATGTAACGAATACTGGCAGGATAAAGTTGCAATAATAACTGGTGCAACTCATGGAATCGGTTTGAGGCTTGCCGAAAGGCTGGCTGAAAAAGGAGTAAAGATTGCAACTATATATAAGTCTAACGATGAGCAGGCTCAAAATTTTATCAACACAATGACAGCACTTAATTCTGAAAGTATTATCATAAAGGGAGATATAACAGAAAAAAGCAATCTTAACAAACTTGTTGAAAGCGTTAATGATAAGTGGGGAAAAATTGATTTTTTAGTAAACAATGTTGGAACAGATATATGGGCACCTATTTCAGAATTATCTGAAGAGGATTGGCTTTTATCACAGGAAATTATCCTCAATGTTCCATTCAGATTAATTAAACTATGCTTGCCAATCATGCACAAACAGAACTTTGGCAGAATAATTACAATGGGTGCATCCTCAAGGAATTACATGGAAGGGCAAGCTAACCTTGCTCCTTTCGGAATAAACAAAGGTGCGTTGACTATTTTTACTAAAACGCTTGCTCTGGAAGAAATACATAACGGAATAACGGTTAATATGGTGGCACCCGGCAGTACTGCCGAATCAGGTGTAAATAAAGAGGAGGACAGGATACCATTATCCAAAATTCCAATAGGAAGACGTATGACCAGGGAAGAGGTTACAGAGGCAATTCTGTATTTTCTTTCAAAGAATGCAGAGTGTGTAACAGGCCAGTTCATAGGAATAAACGGAGGTTGCAGTACGTAAGAACGATAG
>JAUZPR010000119.1 GCA_030705825.1 Bacillota bacterium
CCCTTCCTATTTCAAGCCTGACAGGTATGTTTTGAAGGTTGGGTTCTGTACTGCTTATTCTGCCTGTAGCAGTTACAGTCTGGTTAAAGCTGGAATGTATTTTGCCTGTAGCGGGATTTATTACATTTAAAAGACCCTCGGCATATGTTGACTTAAGCTTTACAAGCTGCCGGTATTCAAGTATTTCACCTACCATTTCATGTTTGGAGGCTAATTTTTCAAGCGTATCGGCATCTGTGGAATACCCTGTTTTGGTTTTTTTGCCTGAAGGGAGGCCAAGTTTTTCAAATAATATTACTCCCAACTGCTTTGTTGAATTTATATTGAAGCTTTCACCTGCAAGATAATATATTCTCTCAGCCAGTTTTTCTATTTTGTATTCAAGCTCCACAGAGAGGTTTTTAAGCTCCTGGGTATTAACCTTAAATCCTTGATATTCCATATCTGCAAGTACTTCTACCAAAGGCAGTTCAACTTCGTAATATAACCTGATCTGATCGTTTTTTGTTATCAATTGGTCCAGAGCTGCCGACAGCATTAGTATACTCCCCGAATGCTCGGCTGAAACTACAGATAGCCTTTCAATAGGAATATCCCTGTAAGCAGTATAATTCCTTCCCTTACCGGTCAGATTCTCAATAGCTTCTATATCGGTATTCAAGTAAAGCTGTGCCAATTCAGAGATAGTGTAGGTTGAACGCGACGGGTCCATCAAATAGGCTGCAATCATAGTATCAAATGCCAGACCCTTTAGTTCTATTCCCTTACGTTTCAGATATACTAAAAAGTCCTTCATATTATGACCGGATTTTTTGACGGAAGGGTCTTCAAATACTTTTTTGAAGCTTGAAATCAAACCGTTTTCTTCAATACCTTTTCCGGTTCTAATAAACCATGCTTCAGAGTCATTTACAGATATGGCCGCAGCACTTAATTGAGCCGTGTTGCCTTCATTTTTGTCAAGCATATATAAAATTGAAAAACTTTCACAGTCTTCCAGGAAACCAGCGAATTTATCCAACTCATTCTGATCTTCAATTATTCTTATTTCTTTAACCTTGGCCATGTTGGTCAGAGGTTTGGATACCTCCTGCCTCAAACAATACTTTTCAATAAAGCTTTTAAACTCAAGACGTTTAAACAATTCATACATTTTTTCGGTGTCATATGCCTTTAACTTTAACTCCTCCATGGGGCAAATATTAAGAGTTGTCCTGTCGATTGTGGCAAGCCGCTTGCTCATAAAAGCAAGTTCCCTGCCGTTTTCCAGTTTATCCTTAATTGACTTTTTCTCTATTTTTTCAAGATTTTCATATATGTTTTCAATGCTTCCATAGGATTTTATCAATTCAAGAGCGGTTTTTTCACCTATGCCCGGCACCCCGGGTATATTATCCGACGTATCTCCCATAAGTCCCTTTACATCGATAAACTGAAGCGGAGTCACTCCGTAACGTTCGAATACACCGTTATTATCATATTCTTCAGTCTCGGTTTTTCCGCCTTTAGTAACTGGAAGCTTGATCTTTGTTTTTTCGGATGCAAGCTGCAGGGAATCCCTGTCTCCTGTAACAATGATGGCATTCAAACCATTTTGTTCTGCACATAAGGAAAGGTGCCCTATAATATCGTCAGCTTCATAGCCCTCAAATTCCAACCTTTTTATATTCATGGCATCAAGTACGTCCTTTATAACCGGTACCTGCATAGCCAGTTCCGGAGGCATACCTTTTCTTTTTGCCTTGTACCCCTCAAATTCCTTATGCCTGAAGGTAGGTGCTTTTAAGTCAAAGGCAACACATATATATTCGGGTTTTTCTTCTTCCATATATTTATTCAATATATTTATGAATCCAAAAATTGCATTGGTGTACAATCCGTCTGCCGTAGAAAGCATCCTTGAACCCTGAAGTCCGTAAAATGCCCTATTCAATATGCTGTTTCCATCAACAATGAGAATTTTGGGAATGCTCATCATTTTACCTCATTTCATATATTTCTTATCTTAAGTACTTCTTGTCTAAAGTAATTCTACACAAAAAAAGTGCAACCGTAAACGGTTGCCGGTAAATATTTTCCTTGAGCTGTCAATTTTTTATAAACTATTTATAATACCAGATTAATTCTTTTTATCACTTATAATTAAAGTAACTAAAGTATAATTTGAATTCTCTTCAAGCTGTGTACGCTCATTCTGTGAATTTAAAAGGTCCTCCTTCAAAACTGCACTATTACCTGTATCACTGGCTGAATTAGCTGTAATTTCAGTATTCAGGGTATTTATTTTCCTGTTTAAATTATTTATTTGCGGCGTAATATCTACACTTGTAACATTTCCGATTGTTACATCCATGGTTGGATAATTATTCTTTAATGAATCGGTAAATTTAGTGTAATCGCTATTTAGTATTTTTATCCTTATAATCAACGGAGTATTTTTTTCAGTCGTTACTGTCAGCTTGCTATCCTTGCTTATATCTGAACCGAATTGTGATGCGGTTTTTTCAATTTCATCTGCCGTTTCAAAGGGCTTGTCACATATAATATTTACCTCGGATGATTTTGAAAAAAAGCTTCCGGCCGGTAGTGTACCTTTTATATCCATATTCGAGCTGCTTCTTGAAACTGCCATGGAATTTGTAGATTTTGACGTATTACCTGGCTCAGTCATTTCGTAGGTTGCAAATTGGTCATTTTGCTTTGCTGCAAATGCAGCATCGTTATTTGTATTATCTCCCGTTATAGGTGCAGATTTTGCCATCGGAGCGTTTTGTCCCGAGCCTGAGTTTTTATCCTTGCTGTTTTGAGCCAAAGGTGCTGTCGCAGCCGGAGCTGCTGCCGTATTAACCTTATTACCTGCGCTGGAGCTGGAAGAATGGAGACTGGAAAAAACTCCACCGGCCCATAAGCCTCTGATTACCACTGCCATCAACAATACTGCAGCTATGGACGATCCGATTTTAATATACTTATTAAATGCTGTGACTTTCGGTTTCGTCCTATTTATTTCTTTAGATTCTTCAACAAGTCTTTCATGAAGCTTCTCGGAAAAACCTTCTGGAAGGTCTGTTTCATTTATATCCCTGCACAGGGTAACCACATACTTCAGATCATCCAGTTCCTGTTTACATTTGATGCATTGAGCCAGATGTTTTTCTATTTCACCGGTTGTTTTTTCGTCAGTACGGTTATCCAGATATAAGGATAACAATTCACTTATTTCATTACAATTTTTCATCTCCAACCCTCCTTTCTGATTTATTTGACGTAAAAGCCGTATAAAAGTTCCTTTTTATCTTCAAGTGCTTCCTTCAGAGCTTTTCTGGCCCTGTTAATCCGAGACTTAACCGTTCCTTCGGGGCATTTGATTATCTTTGCTATCTCTTCATAACTAAAGCCCTGAATATCCCTCATAATTATTACAAACCTATATTCCTCCGATAAGGATTGAATTGCTTTATTTACAATATTCTTCATTTCGTTTTTTTCAGCAATTATATCAGGTGTGGGTTTTTCATCTTCAATTTGCCTTTTTATTTCGCCATCATCCGTACGTATTTCTTCATCCAGCGAGATAACTGCCTTACGTTTTTTTTGCTTACGTAACTCATCCAGACAAATATTAGTTGCAATTTTATAAACCCAGGTAGAAAATTGAGCTTCTTCCTTAAAGCTGTTCAAGGAACGAAAAACCCTTATAAAAACCTCCTGGGTCAATTCACTTGCATCATCATAATTTCCTATCATTCTAAGTGTGATGTTAAATACCCTTTTCTGGTAGCCTTCTATTAAATCTTCAAAGGCTTGAACATCACCTTTTTTCGCCTTGTCAAGCAGACTTTTGTCGCTCTCCCTCATTAGTACACCGTTCCCTTCACAATACATAAGTTGGGATTGTTTATTTACAGGATTCGGTTTATGTATGGTGCATCAAATTTAAGTTTGATTATATTCAGCTTTTATTCTGTGATTGGAAAATTTATGAATTACTCATAATTTCAATAAAAATCATATTTATTATAGTCATTATGTTGGTTTATGTAACAAATTGATTATAACTTATAGGGCAAAAAAAGAAAAGATATTCTGGATTACAGAATATTCTTTCCCTGCAGTTCTGTCTTAAGCTTTTGCCGTATTTCTCAAATATTCTCTGGTATAAGGGCAGCTGTAGATGCAAAGCCCGCACAAACTGTTCTGGATACCGATTTTCGCTGTACGTTCACGAGCTGTCTTCCTGCAGACAAAGGCGTTATAAAAAGTGTCCCTGTCTGTTTGGGTATTCCAATTAATTCCCTTTACCGCATTTCCGGGACAAATTTCAGTACATACAGTACAGCTGCCACACTGTGAATCATTTATGGGCTCTCCTGTTTCCAAACAGGCATCAGTCAATACTGTAGTCAATCTTACAGTAGACCCGTACTGTTTTGTCACCAACAGCGCACATTTTCCAATCCAACCTATACCGGCTCTCGTAGCTGTTGTCTTGTGCGGAAGATCTGATCGCCATGTGTTTTCATCTTCAATTACATTCTTTCGGGTAAGAGGGTAAGCTTTGAATCCCTTTGCTTCAAGAAAATCTGATGCATATTGTGCAAGATTGTCCAATAAAATGTTTAACCTGTTATATTCGTTATAATATTCTATTGTAGGTCCGTTTCCAATGCCTGAAATAATTCCGGGGTCTACAGTCACTAAAATGCTTATTCCATACCTGAAACCCCGTCTGTTTTCTTCCGGAATATCGGACAAATCCGCATATCCTACTACTGCAGCACCCTTTTCAACAAGCTCTTGCTTTAATTCCTCACTCAATGACATGTACTTTCCCTCCTTTACTATTTCCACAAAACAAACATTCCCAGCTCAAATAATTCAAATGAATCATTCCTTGTTCATTATTTGTTTCCCCTTTTCACAATAATAAAAAAACCCGGCAGAATCACTCTTATAGAGTGACTCCGAAGGGTTTTACCGTTCGTGTAGGATTAATCTCCCTATGCTGCTCGGTTCTGTATTATTACCGTTGCCTAAGCATACTCACTTTTCACGTATTATTGCATAATTCTCCCATAGTGTCAATACATAATTCTTAAAAGAATGAAATTATGCTGCACACAAATAACAAAGCAGAAAAAGGTGTCATAACATATTTTTCCTTTTTACTTTTTGTAATAAACCCATTCCCTATTATCGCATATGCCAGAAATATGGTGTTTAGTATTAGAATTATTTTATCAAGCAATGAGCCAAAGCCTACATTTGCAATATTACCCCATTGAAGATACGCCATTCCTACTATGATCCATAATATGAAAAATGTACCGCTTAGGAAACGCATCTTTTTAGGAAGAACTATATGTTGACCGCCTAGAGCATATTCTCCCAACGGTGCCCCAAGTGTTAGCAAAAGCTGCAGTAAAGCCATTCCAAATGTTACAACGGCACATATCAAAGAAACTGTATAAACCATTGCCTTATCACCTCCATTTTTATATAAATAAAATGATAAGGCTTGTAGTATGGTACAATGTCAAGAAATTTTTGTTCTATTCATCGAAATTATTCAAAAAGGATTGTATATGCGGACATTTAACAGATTCCCCGATATGTTCCTTAAAATAAACCAGATCTTTTTTCATTTGACTCAGGTTCTCGATTTTAGAATCTATTTCACTGATCTTTTCATCAACAGAAGATAATATATCCTGAGTGCTTACATCCCGGCTCCCTGCTATATCAAACATTTCTTTTATTTGCTTTAAAGTGAACCCGGAAGCCTTGGCATTTTTAATGAATTCCAGCCGTTGAAGGACTTCTTGGGAATAAAGTCTGTACCCCGCTTTAGACCTTTCTGGCTCTGGTATAATTTTGTTTTTTTCATAATACCTTAAGGTTTCGGAGTTTATATTAGCCAGTTTTGCAATCTGACCTTTTAAATACTCAGCCATTAATTACCTTTTTCCTTCAAAATATCACGGATTTCAGTTAGTAAAATTTCTTCCGCAGATGGTTTTGTTTCTTTAGGGGGTTCTTCCTGTTTCTTGTGTAAGGTACTTAATAATTTGATCATGAAGAATATTGACAATGCTACAAGCAGAAAGTCTATCATAGTCTGCAAAAACTGGCCGTAATTTAAAGTCAATGCCGCTTTTCCATTTTTCCCCGAGTCGATGACCCACTTTAAATCTGTAAGATTGATTTTACCTGTTACAATTCCTAACATGGGCATAATTATATCATTAACAAGTGATGTTACTATTTTCCCAAATGCACCGCCTATAATAACACCAATTGCCAAATCGATAACATTTCCCTTTAATGCAAATTTTTTAAACTCCTGAAGCATGATATTCTCCTTTTCAATTTTATCAACTTCTGCCTTCTACAATCCGTGCAAATGGAAGTAAAGCTACTTTCGGTACATAATGTGTTTAGGAGAAACGTGAATAAGTCAGGGCTTCAATAAAAAAAGGAGAGCCTTAGCTCTCCTCTTAATTACCACTTATTACCGAAGCTTCTGTTTCCACCGAAACCGCCTCTGTTATTGTTGTTCCTTTGCTGCTTTCTTGCTCTTCTGCAGTCTGGACATCTCTGTGGTTCATTGTCGAATCCCTTCTCTTTGTAAAAAGCCTGTTCGCTTTCAGTGAAGGTGAATTCTGCATTGCAATCTTTGCAAGTTAAAACTTTATCTGCCATATCTATATACCTCCTAATTTATTTGGATCATTTCATTCTTAACTTCTCACTCCAATAAATTAAAGAGAGTTGTATTCATAAGATGAGTCCATATTAATATATAGTGACTAACCAAAATATTATAACATAGTCTCATTATTTATGCAATATATTTTTTCTTTACTTTATTTAACCTTAAACCTGGATATCCTATTATTACTTGACTATGATAACCTTACATTAGTTGCCTGTGGTCCACGTTGTCCTTTTTCCAAATCGAACTCTACTCTTTGCCCTTCATCCAGTGATTTGTAACCCTGTGACTGAATTGCGGAGAAATGTACAAACACATCATCTCCACCTTCTCTTTCTATAAAACCAAAACCTTTTTCCGCGTTAAACCATTTAACAGTTCCAACCATTCTTTACTGCACCTCCTCGAATGCCTTGAAGTTTGAACATACAATGAATCATGATGCTCTGAATATATTATGTTAATTTTAAGTCCCAGTTATTCACCCTATTCTATACTGGTTTTACATACTTACCCAAAAATTGTTTGAAAACAAGATAACCTACTATAAAAACTATTTAATGCCGCTTTTTGTTCTTACGTATGTTATCATATTTTCATTAATTTCGTTTGTTGCTATAGTTACTGCTCTCTGGGAATCGCACTTGGTAAGCTTATGAGCACCATCTGTCAACTGCCTTGCCCTTTTGCCCGCTAGAATACACAGTGTATATCTGCTGTCCACCTTCTCAAGTAATGCACTTATTGGTGGGTCAATCATAATTTATCACCCCTCGTTTATACTCCTCTATTATTGAGTTAATTAATTCTTTGACTGTAACTATTTTTTCAGTCCTATAGGCATTTTCACCTGCAAATATGCAAGTCCATTTACAGAAACTCCAACACCCATACCTCTGGTAATCTTACCATATCATTTCTCCTTATTAGCTTTTGGATTTAGTATCATCATCATACTCTTACCCTCAAGCTTTGGTTGTTTTTCGACCACCCCAACATCTTTAACTGCCTCAGCGAACTTTTCAAGAACTTCCTTTCCAGTTACTGTATATTTCATTTCTCTGCCACGAAATCTAATACTGACTTTGACTTTATCACCATCTTGCAGAAACTTGCAGGCATTTTTAATCTTGAATTCAAAATCATGTTCTTCAATTGTGGCAGACAACCTTACTTCCTTAAGTGAAACCACCTTCTGGTTTTTTCTGGCTTCTTTCTCCTTTTTAGCCTGTTCAAACAAACTCTTGCCATAGTCCATAATCTTGCAAACCGGTGGTGCTGCATTCGGTACAATTTTAACCAGATCAAGGTTTTTTGTAATTGCCAACTTTTGTGCATCCTTTGATGACATAACACCTAACATAGCTCCGTCGGTATCGATAAGTCGAACCTCACGATCCCTTATCTCGTCATTCATTTGTGGCTCATTTTTTCTAATAGAAAACACCTCCATTGATATTTTTTGCTGTGGACACAAAATATATTATATTTGTGATTATAAAAATAAAAGAGCGGATACAAAAAGTAATCCCCTCTTCGTTACAATTAAGTATTAATTGAATTATAGTTAAGCTATAAGCAAATCTATCATCAAAACGAGTAGTACTCACTTCCCATTTTTGTAATCATCTTATTATACCACTAATTAGTGCAGCTATATGTTTTATTTTAAAATATTTATTTAATCGGTAATCAATAATAAATCCGGTAAAACAAAAACACCAGCCGTATAAGCTGGTGTTTCTGATATATTGTATCGAGTAAGTCTGTAAGCCGGGTTCTGTATTTGACGATCATCTATCTAGACCATGCATTTCTGAATGGTTCAAGCCACCTACCCGGGACTGGCGGGCAACCAATATGTCCCTCTGCGGTGTTGCTCCAGATGGGGTTTACATAGCCGGCAAGTCGCCATGCCGCTGGTGAGCTCTTACCTCACCTTTCCACCCTTGCCACTCTTACGAATGGCGGTATATCTCTGTTGCACTTTCCTTGAAGTCACCTTCACCGGGAGTTACCCGGCACCCTGCCCTATGGAGCCCGGACTTTCCTCATGTACGGCTTTTCAGCACTATACACGCGACCGTCTGGCTTACTCAATCAACAAGACTGTCTTATTGTAAACCCATTCAATATTTATGTCAATATAATTTATATGGGTCAGTTTCCACTGTATTACTTATTATGTTGATCTCAGGAAATTGCCCTCTTATCATATCTTCAATCAAAGGCACTACAATTCTTTCAGTGCCAAAATGTCCTGCATCAATAACACATTTATTGTTTTCAATTATATCAACAGCGTCGTTATATTTTACATCACCTGTTACCAACACGTCTATGTTTTGTTTTACCAGTACATTGATATCCCTGTCAAAACCTCCGCTGGCGACTGCTACTTTATGTACCTGTCTTCCACCGCCTATTACTCTGACATATGTAAGTCCCAAACGTTCCTTGACTGATGCAGCGAATTCTTCAATACTGACTGGTTTTTCAAGTTCTCCAACCCTGCTCATTCCGTAGGTTTTGCCTTCCAATTCAAGCTTGTATATGTCATAAGCCGGTTCTTCATAAGGATGAGCCTTTAACATGTTATTTACAGCTTTACTCAGCAGGTTTTGAGGTACAATTGTTTCAAGCCTGTATTCTGCTGTTTTTTCAAGCTTTCCCTGCTGTCCGATATATGGATTTGTACCTGCCAGAGGTGTGAAAGTACCTTCTCCTATAGCAGAAAAGGTACAATCACTATAGTTGCCTATATGTCCTGCTCCAGAGGCGTATAAAGCCTGTCTGACCTTTTCCAGACTGTCTTCGGGAACAAATACTACAATTTTATATAGCTCTTCAATACTGTCTTTTTTCAATGGCCTGGCTTCCCTGATACCCAGTATCTGAGCCAGCTTGTAATTCAATCCCTTTTCGGCGGCATCAAGGTTTGTGTGAGCGCAGAATACTGAAATTCCGTTTTTTATAAGCTTATGTATCAAACCGCCCTTGGAATCCTGCACTCTTAAACTTTTAACCGGCTTGAATATTAATGGATGATGCGAAATAATCATATTTACACCCCTTGATGCCGCCTCATCTGCTACAGCTGAAGTGACATCCAGACAAACCATTACATTTTTTACTTCTGCATCTATATCACCGACGGCAAGACCCGGGTTGTCCCAATCTTCTGCCAAACCAAGCGGAGCGGCTTTTTCCATCATATCAATTATTTCACTGCATTTAATACTCATATCACACCTCTATTAACGATTAATATCCTTATAAAGCTCATTCAGCTCGTGGTTCAGATCCACGAATTTCTCCCTGTTTGTCCTGTCCAGGTCATCTGTGTTTTTGATCTGTTCAAGGACTTTATTAGTATGCTCCAGCTGCTTTTTCACCAGTTCCGAAACAAGCGGATCATTTTTTTCAACAAGCTTTTTCCCGATATACAGGTCAATTTCCTTATAGTCATACTTTTTGATGCTTTTTTTAGCCGTAATAACCACATATATTCGGTTATCCTCTTTGGCAAGCTCCTCATCGGTTATCTCAAAACTATTATTAAACAGCCATTCCCTTAAAACCTCTACAGCATTCATGGGCTGAAGCACCAGTAAATCAGCCGTATCGGCTATATCAATGCTATCCTCAAGAATCCTGGATATAAGAAGACCTCCCATACCTGCAATTACTATAACATCGGACTCATCCTGCCTTATTTCCTGCAATCCGTCACATAATCTAGTTTCAATAATGTCTGACAATCCATATCGGTCTATATTTTCTTCTGCAAGCTTTAAAGGCCCTTTTTTTATGTCTGTAGCCACAGCTTTAACACAGATATCCCTTTCAGCAAGGTAAACCGGAATATATGCGTGATCTGTGCCTATATCGCATACTACCCGGCATTTGGGCACCTTTCCTGCTATTAGTCTTAATCGTCCTTTAAGTTCCATTATAACCACCTGTCGTGAAAGCGGGACATAGGAGTGTCCCATGTAAAAATTCTTATTATTTTATCATTATTGTACATAATAATTATAGAGTTTGAAACAGCATAATTCAACTTTTTACCAAGGAGCTGCATATTTTATGAAATTTGAATCTAAACAAAAAAGAATACAAGATGTTGAAACAGCCATGGAAACTTCTATTGCGGGTGACGGTCTGATTAACATGACATCAAGGTCCTTTTCCAAAACCGGCAGTACTGCCGACCATCAAACATCCGGCAAAAGCATAGACAGTATGTCCGAAAAAAAAGATTAATACAAAAACAAAAGGATTGTTCCATTAATCGGAACAATCCTTTATTTTGGTGGGCCTTCAGGGACTCGAACCCCGGACCAACCGGTTATGAGCCGGTTGCTCTAACCAACTGAGCTAAAGGCCCGTTTGGCTCCTCAAGTAGGACTCGAACCTACGACCCTGCGGTTAACAGCCGCATGCTCTACC
>JAUZPR010000012.1 GCA_030705825.1 Bacillota bacterium
CATAGACAATGCTATCAGCGTTTTTGCAGAATTGTGCAAAGCGGGTGAACAGTATGAATGTGTTGTATTCACGCATATCATTAATCATTTGAAAAACTGTAGGCCGAAAGAAGTATGCCAGCATGCCGAAAGAGCATTTATCTGTGTAAATAAAGCTAATTCCAAGGAATTTGCTGAGGCTTTGAATATAAGAAAAGATGTTCTTAATGCTTCACAAATTAATAGGGTAAACAAGCTAATGAGAAAAATAGAACAGTAGCAAAGAACTTAAGCCTGAGACTTCTTGAACAGAGAAGGAAAAGCTCCGGGAAATTATATCGCAAGATAAAGCAGACAGTTTATTGTCCGGCTTTATCTTGCAAATATCAACTCGTTCATAATACGACCTGTGTCCAATAAAACAACATTAATAATGTTAGTATAACTGACAAAGGTATCACAATTATTGTTAAACTGAGATACTCCTTCCATGAAACTCTTATTTTATTTTTCTTCAGAATGTGCATCCAGATAAGTGAAGCAAGTGTTCCAATTGGTAAAAATAGGGAGCCCATGTCGCTGCCAATAATATTAGCCAGGTAAACAGCTTTCAATGTAACCATATCCAAATGCATACTTGATAAAGTAATAGTTCCTATCATCAAGGCAGGATGGTTGTTAAAAGTATTTGATAATAAGGAAATTACCCCTCCCATAAGAAAATTTGCATGAAATAATCCTTGGTTAATAATCGGCTTACAAAAGTTTGCAAGTAATTCAGTTAACCCAATATTATTTAAACCATAGACAATTACATACATTGAAAATGCAAATACTAAAATATGCCATGGAGTCTTCTTCAAAATGTCTACTGGTATAGTCCCTAAAAAATACCACCTAAATGCCAGCAATAAAATAGAACCTGATACTGCTACTAAATAAATAGGGATACCAATATACGAGGCTATAAATAAAAGACACCGTACAAAGAGCACAAATCCAAGTAGTCCAAGCATAAAGCGTGTTCTTTTCTTTGGTGTGTCAAATGAAAAGCTCCCTTTCTGCGGATGAAAATACTTTTTGAAAAATAAATCTTCTAATTCCAATGACGTCATTGGAAGCTTTCGCGGTAATTTATTCAACAGAACCAGAAACATTAAAACAGACATAAAAGCCAGCCCGATAATAGCAGGAATAAACATCATAGTGGTATATTCGTAAAGAGTCATACCAATAATTTTTAATGAAATTAAGTTCACTATGTTACTTACTCCTATGGGAATGCTGGCACTAGTTGCAATTAATGCTCCACTTAATAAATAAAGTATTTGCTGATGAGGTTTTAATTGGAAATTTCTCAGCAACAAAATAAGAATAGGTGTAGTAATCATAATGCTTCCATCATTATTAAATAGCAATGTCATCAGGAAACATAATAATTGTACATACCAATATAAGCGATACCCTGAGCCCTTTGAGAATTTTGTCAGCTTAGCTGCCGCCCAATGGAAAAAGCCAAAGCTCTCTAATATAACAGCCATAGAAATAGTAGAAATAATAGTGATGGAAGCATCGCCTATTTTTTGTATAATATCTAAAAGATTTGAATAAGTGACAATTCCGCAAAAAAGTAAGATTATTGCCCCAGTAGTAGCTGCATATACTTCATTCAGTCCTTTTGGTCTTAGAAAAATAACTGTAATAGTCATTACAAAGACAAAGACGGCAACAATTTCTTTTATATCTGTAGCCATATTTATCACCTCTCTTTGCGTATGTACGGTATTGCAATTGATTAGTAAGGTGGTAAATCTAGAGGCTTAAAAAGTTTACATAAGGTGCTATATGTTCATATTATGATGGTTTACATAAAATTGTGCAGATGTAACTGGAAACTGGAGATGTTGATTCAATTGGTAAAAATTCATGAAAAAAAGAACCAATAATATATGTTTTGAATAGAATATTGTAAATATATATTTGGAGGTATTTAGATGAAAGTAGTAGAGATATATTTTACAGGGGGTAAAGATAATTCGTCAAAACTGATGCTTGATGATAATGAAATTATGACATTAAAAGAATGGATAATTAATGAAGCACCCACATTGTCATTTAATTACGAATCAGGTAAAAGAGAAATTACTTTATTCAGGTCGCATATTGCTTATATACTATACTATTAATTAGCTGTTAATTTAGTAGTTCATTAGCTTAATATTATTATCGACAACCTTTCGGTACCGCTCTATAATATTGCGCTTCTTAAAAACAATCTGATACTGGTATCCAGCTACATACTTGTATCTATTTTCATATTGTCATTAAAAATATGAATTTTAAATAAGAAAATGCTTCAGAATAACGCATTATGTACACTAATTAGGAGATACGCATAGTGTTTAAACCCTGTGATATTACAAACATAATGAACTTTAGAAATCGGGTATCTAAGAACACCTAAGTATTTTGACAAAAGTTTTGGTACTTCTAATGTGCTAATATGCTTAAAAATGGGTGAATTAAGCTTAAAACAAAAAATTTACATAATTCATTAACATAAACACATATTTTACACTTAAGCATATAATGAAAGTGAACGTTAATCTATAATTATATCTATTTTTAAAAGTAAATGGAGGTTATTTTTATGGAGATGATTGTTAACCCTAATTCTAACCCAAATACTGAAGCTTGGGAAGTAACAACACTTCTTGCTACTCCCAGTAGTTCTATAAAAATTGAAGGTAAGAAGACTGGGGTAGTTACAAAAGCGCCCGTTTTAATAGGTAAAACACAGGTCCAGATATACATTGATGCTTTAGCTGATCTGCAGGAGCCTGCACTGGAAATAACCAACACTAAACATGATTTACAATTAGAACATTGCGAGTTTATACAAGAAGAGGATGCAAAAAACGGAAAATTGTTGATGAGCGGATACATCAGAGTAAATGTCGATTATACTACTCCCAATATTTTGGATGATGGAACTGTAGGCATTGAGAATAAACGTACTGGTATGAATATTCCATTCAAATGCTTTACAAAACTTCGCCTGGATTCGGAACCTGTATTTACCAGTGCGGCCAAAACTGCCAAATCAGAAGATGGAGCTGCCTATAACAGTAGTTTAAATAGCTTTTATTATTTAAATACAGATGATCAACTAAACTTTGAGGTAGCTGAAACAAGGATCCGACAGGTTAATATAAAACGTAATATAGAGAATATGAGTATTAATAATTATAATGAACAGATATTCTCCTCGTTTACTGTAAATATGGCTGTTGAAGTAACTCTATTGATTTTACAGGACCAATATATTCAAATATCTTCATCCGATAAGTCGGGTTCAGGTGACAGTAAAGGCTCAAGCGACAGTAAAGGAGATAAAAATTCCTCTGATAAAGGAGATAAGAATTCATCTTGTCAAGGGGGCAAAAATAGTAAAGACGGGGATAAAAATAGTAAAGATGGGGATAAAAATAGTAAAGATGGGGATAAAAACAGTAAAGAAAAAAAGGATGAAGGAAATAAAACTAATAAAGAATGTCAAAAAAATGATCTCCATTTTAATCTATTTTGCAGTTTGAAAAAGCATCAGCTTTGGAAAAGAATGTTCTAGTTAACGGTATTGAAATTCCGTAAATCTAAATAGCTGCAGTCTTTTACCGGTTTTATAATTACTGCAGCTTCTTCTACATAAACTGTCAAGTAAATTAACTTTCCTGATATTTGTTTTAGGCTCAACCAATTTTGAATTTGAAAGCTAAATTTACTAAATTTAAATAATAGTTTAAAATGAAATAAACAGAAGTATCAGGAGAAATTATATGAAATATAAATACATACTATTCGACCTTGACGGTACACTGACTGATCCAGTAATCGGTATAACCAATTCCGTAATGCATGCACTAAAGAAATACGGTATTGAGGTTAATGACAGAAGTAAATTGCATAAATTTATAGGACCTCCTTTATATGATTCTTTTGAAAAGTTTTACGCCTTTTCTGTGCAGGAGGCCAGGAATGCAGTTGAATACTACCGCGAGTATTACAGAGATACAGGGATATTTGAAAACCTTGTATATGACGGCTTCGAAAAGCTCTTAAAAGCACTGACTGAAAGCGGCATGACTCTCATTGTAGCTACTTCCAAGCCTGAGGTGTTTGCAAAACAGATATTGGAGCACTTTGATATTTCAAAATATTTTACATTTGTTGCAGGCAGCAAACTTGACGGTTCAAGGGTAAAAAAGGAAGAAGTAATCGGCTATGCACTTGAAAGCTGCAAAATCTCCGATTTGTCGGAAGCTATAATGATAGGCGACAGGGAATATGATATTATTGGAGCAAAATCCAATGGTATCAGCTCAATGGGAGTTTTATTCGGGTACGGTACCAGGGACGAGCTTGAAAAAGCAGGAGCCGATTATATAGCTGAAAACGTTGAAGATATCGAAAGGATTTTACTTTCTTAATATATTGAGGGCAGAATATGAAAGGAACTATACAAAAGCTTATATTGAATGAACGTGAATGCCTGGTGTATCTTCCAAATGGTTATGAAACAAGCGGACTGTATTATCCGGTTATTTACTTGAACGGGGTTGACCGAATACCTGAGATTATGGACATTATAGAACCCCATATGGGTGAGGGGTGCCAGCCGTTTATTTTAATTGGTATTCAATCTGTTAATTGGAATGATGATTTCTCCCCGTGGCCTGTAGCTGGATTGACAGAAGGGAATGGAGCATTTGGCGGGGGTGCGCGGGATTATCTTAAGTTTCTTGTTGATACAGTAAAACCTTACATGGATGATCATTACCATGCAAAGAAAGAACCTGAAAATACAGCGCTTGTTGGATATTCGCTGGGTGGCCTTGCGGCACTATATTCACTTTATACTGAAAATTCCTTTGGCAGGGTAGGCAGTATATCAGGATCACTTTGGTTCGATAAATGGATAGAATTTATGAATTCCAGTATGCCTGTAAATATTGAAACCAAAGTATACCTTTCACTTGGCAAAGGTGAAGAGCGGAATAGAAATCAAAACCTTGCAAAAGTAGGAGCTTGCACAAGAAAAGCTTCAGAGATATTGGCAAGGCAGCTTAAAGACAGGGAGAACATTATACTGGAGTGGAATGATGGCGGTCATTTCAGTGAAATTGATCAAAGGTATAAAAAAGCAATTCTATGGTTGATGGGGGATAATTAATGAATTTATTAAATAAAGAAGATATGTATAAAATTGTTCCGCTTTTTAACGGCTGGGACAAAACCATGATATGGTCATGTTTACAGGGTTACATGGGAAATGCCTGGGTCAATGATCTTAAAAACCCGGTATCGGCTCAGATTATAACAGGTGATTTCTGCTTTTTTGCAGGAGTTCCCGATATGGAACTTGTTAATAATATACCTGAAAGCTTTCCTTCGAAATGTATTCTGATGATACCTCAAAATGAAGAGTGGGGGAAGCTTATAGAACAGGAATACAAAAACAATTGCCTTAGGTTTATGCGTTATGCAATAAAAAAGGAACCAGGCGTATTTGACACTACAAAGCTGTCTGAGAATATAAGAAGACTGACTCCGGAATTCCAAATAAAAAGGATAGACAGGGAAATATACTCCAGGATAGAGCAGGAGGAGTGGTCCAGGGATCTATGTTCTCAATTTCCTACTTATAGTGAATTCGAGAAAAACGGAATAGGTTTTGTTGTATTGGAAGGTAGCCGGCTTGTCAGCGGTGCTTCCTCATATACAGTATATGACAGGGGAATAGAAATTGAAATTGATACAAGGCAGGAATACAGAAGGAAGGGTTTGGCCCTTGCCTGCGCTTCAAAGCTGATTCTTGAATGTCTGGAAAAAGATCTTTATCCAGCCTGGGATGCCGCAAACATGGAGTCTGTAAAATTGGCTGAGAAACTTGGATATCATTTTGATAAGGAATATGTTACTTATGCCGTTACAGTTCACCAGGGTTTTATTACAAAGTGACAGCAGAATGCTGTCACTTTGTAATTTATATCAATAATCTATTTCAAGGCTGAAATAATCTCATCGGTTGCGCGGACTCTGCCTATTCTGGGGAAGATATGCCTGCATACAAAAGCATGCTCTTCTTCTGAGGCTGATGTCATTGCATCTTCTGCAAAAATTTGATTATAACCATGCTGGTAAGCTTCTCTGGCTGTTGTGTCAACACCAATCGAAGTAGAAATTCCGCAAAGCACGACTGTGTCAATTTTACGACGCCTGAGCTGCAGATCAAGATCAGTGCCGTAAAAAGCTCCCCACTGCCTTTTTGTTATTATGTGGGCATTCTTAAACTTAGCCAGCTCTGGTACTAAATTATCCCATCCTTCCTGAAACTGCACCGTATGTTTTACATCAGTATTTGGTTTTAGCATATCCTTACCATCAAGTGTGGATACTCTTACAAGAACAACAAATGCTCCTTTCTGAGTGAACCCCTTAACTAATTTAGCAGCATTTTGAATAACCTGTTCACCGGTATATGGAGCCCCATGCCTGTTAGATATCCCATTCTGCAGGTCAATTGCTACCAGCGCCGTTCTATTTGCTTCAATAAATTCCATACTATTAGCCGATTTTTCCATTCTGTTTTTGCTCCTATTCCGTTTTATTTTAGAATGTTGTTTAATTTGATTTTTTTATGCACCTTGAAATATACCCAAACTGCATTAAGGAGCAGCAAAGAGCTTGTAACAAAAAATACATATCTAATGCTCCAAAGGGCTGCTATTTGTCCTCCTAAAACAGATCCGCCAAATACTCCCAAATACTGTGCCGACATATTAAAACCAAAAACTCTGCCGGCTATTGATGCCGGTGCGATTCTTTTTACCAGTGCATTTACGGAGGGAACCAATCCTGCTGTTGCCAATCCCAGCATAAATCGAAGAATCATCAGCTGCCAGGCGCTTGATACAAAAGCCTGCGGTATGAAAAGAAGCCCTGCCGCGATGAGTGCAGCCAGCATAACTTTATGCGGCCCGATTCTGTCGGAAATTTTCCCCAATCTGGGAGCTGCAATTATACTTGCCAAGCCTGAGGCTGAAAATGTCATTCCCGCAATTAGAGCAATGTGCTTGCCAGTATGGGATAACTGGGTCACATAGACAGTTACGATAGGCTCTATGGAATACAGCGCCAGAGTCAACACAAAAGATGTGACAAACATAATTATAATTAAGCCGGTATCGGGAATAATCCTCCAAACCTCCTTGGCGCTGAGTACCTTAACTTCCTGCCGGTTAAAGTTTTCCTTTACAAAAAATGCAGTCAAAATAAATGCAACAAGCAATAGAAAGCCTGTTATAAAAAATACATTCTGCATACCTAAATTTTCTTCAATAAACCCTCCAATCATAGGTCCCAGCAGGGAACCTGCGATAGAAGACGTAGAAAGTGTTCCAAGAGCCCAACCTGCATGCTCCTTATCTGTCTGGGTTGCAATCAATGTAGTGCAAGCCGTACTGTATCCTGTAATAACGCCTTGCAGCAGTCTTAATCCTATAAGCACATAAACATTGGGTGCAAATCCCATACAGAATATAACTACGGCCATTCCCAGGCTCGCTCTAAGAAGCATGGGCTTTCGTCCGAATTTGTCTGCAGCAAGACCCCATATAGGGGAGAACACAGCAGAAATTATATATGTGATCCCAAATGCTATTCCTGAGAATTGCTCAACTAAGGAGGTATTATGAACTCCGAGATGTTTTATGAAAAGCGGCAGAACGGGCGCGATCTGGCTCATTCCAATGCTTGTAACAAACATACCAAACCAGCAGACTATCAAGTTTCTTTTCCAAATCTGCATATAATATAAGCCTTCCTTCTGAGTAGTGTTTATTATTGCGATGAACAATAACAACATAATTCTAAACCGGGAAGTGGCTTTATTCCATGCATTATATTAAACATCATGGACATTTTTGCTGTAATATTCAGATGGGCTTATGCCTTCTATTTTCTTAAATGTTCTGCTAAAATAGAATTCATCGGTGAATCCGAGCAAATGAGCTATTTCTTTTATCTTCTTATCACCCTCAATGATCATTTCTTTTGCTTTATCTATTTTCAGCTTGTTGAAAAATTCTATTAAGGAATATCCTGTAATTTCCCTAAAGGCTCTGGAAAAATATGTAGGAGATAATTGTACCATTTCGGCTAATTGAGTCAGGCTCAATCTCATGTCCAAATTGCTGTACATATAATTGATAACTTTCTCCACCTTCAGGGAAATTGAATAATTCCGGTCATGCTTTCGCCCACTTTGATATATGGCAATCAAGAGCTGCTGGAGAAATGTCCTTGCAATGAACTCGTATCCGGGAAGCTTGGTATTCCAGCTCTCAACCAGCTTTTTAAATAAATCTTCAATTTGATAGTAATCTTTTATTTCCTGTGCAGTGTGAAGATGGAGAATATTTGATTCGTTCCTTATCTCCCATTTGTTGTCTATACAGCTTGCATTTGCATAACTGAAATGTACGGTAAAAAAACTTCCTGCTAACTCTGTATCTACCTCAATTGAATGCAATACATTCGGGCAAATGTAAAAGAGCATCCCTTCTTTAACCGGATAGTTCTTATTTTCAATTGTTATACTCCCGCTGCCGCCTTTGACAAAAATAATTTCATGATGCTGAAGTGTTCTGGTTATCTTCTTCGTGAACCTCTCGGAGCTTTTTTGATGCTTGTAATTGCAGTAGTGTATGTGAAAAACAAGATTGTTTATATTCATGTTTTCCTCCAAATGATATACAAATATATGATACAACTAATAAGTAATTTTATCATATTTAACTTTTTGTATATCTATTATTGATGAGGATAGGTATAAATATTGTATAAAAATTGAAATTTGAAAAACAAGGATGGAACCTATTAATTGTATTTGCAGTCTAACAGGGTAAATGCTTATAATGGAGGTGCATTTGATGCCTAAAATACCGGTTTTTATTATAATTTTGACTGTAATGTTTACAACAGCCTTTTCGGGTTGTTCACATAATAAAAATAATACTAAGGATTATTCTATGCATAAGGCTGAAAATATGCCGGTTTCCTCTGACAACTCAAAAAAAGCATCACTTGTTAAAGTAATTGTAAAAAAGCAAATGGATATGACTTTTAACAAACCGGAAGATCTTAAGGTCTTTTCATCTGCTTTGGAAAACGGGACTCCCATAAAAAATATTCCTACTGAATTAAAAGTACCGGGTTATTTTCTATATTATACTTATTCTGATAACCAAACAGCAGAGATATTCCTTTATATTAACCAAAACAACGGATGGATTTATAAAAATGGAACACGGGAAGCGTATACACTATCAAAGGAATCGGTTGAAAACCTGAACCGGATATTACTGTTGTATAAGGAAGAAGCTAAACGCACAGATCTATATACGGCTGTAATGAAAGCAGCTTTTAGGAAAGAGAACGGGGGAAACGGGTTTATTGCTATAGAAAAGGAATCTTTGAAAGAGCTTAAGGAGGAAAGCAAAGAGTACATACTTGAAGCTTTTAATGATATATCTTACAATTTGTATTGGTTTGAGGATGTAAAAGACAATAACATCTTGTTTAAACTGGATAAAAACGGCGATATACTTGGAACTATAAACGGGACAGTACTATCAATCAACCTGAAAGAATATAAGAACGATGAAGCTATAATAACGGTTACTTCATGGTTTGGAAATTTGGGAGCGGTTTTTCCGGAGTACAAAGCTGTGTATAAAGATGGCTTATGGCAATTGGAACTAATAAGTATAGCTGTTTCATAAAAGACTGTTATATCCTGTAATTTTTCCTATTCTTTTTTTTTATTGCCTTGCGATAGGCTAAACTTACCAACGCAAAACCCAAACAGGTTATAAAAAGAATAATTATGGTACGCATTAATGCACTATCCAAAAGGCTTCCAGCCTTTTTAACAATAACTTTCGGCTGTATTGCTTCTACATTTCGTGAGGCTATTACGTTGACTTTCCCGAGGGATATACCATTCCTGGAATATTCCACATACCCTAGTACATCACCTTGCTTTACAGGAGCTTTAACTGAAAGATTAATATTTTCTTTTGATTCCAAATTCCACGTACCTTTATCAAGAGGCATGGCGCTCATAAGATTCGAAGCCGTTACCAGGTCGAGACTTCCGTTTCCTTTGGCATCACTGATGTTAACAGTTTTAACTACCTTGTCGGCATCTGCTATTTTCTGCATTCCATAATTCTCAAATCCGTATTTTAATAATTCTTTTGCATAACCGAAAATTTTATTCTGCTGTGTCACATGCATGATAACAGCTATCAATTCCATTCCGTCCTGGTTTACGGCGGAGGATACCAGATTATTTCCTGCGACGCTGGTATAGCCTGTTTTAATCCCCTCAACGGTAAAATTATGTGTAACGCCATCAAGAGTATAAGGATAGGTATTACTATCCCAGAGCAGCTGGTCTGATGTACGTAGAACACCCCAGTTGGTATGATCGTTTGTTACAGGCATATCTTTATAGTATTCCTTGCTTACAATTTCCCTGAATTTGGGTATATTCATAGCATATCTTGCAATGGCAGCCAAATCGCGGGCTGTAGTAAGGTGATTGGCATCTTCTTTGGCATCGTCTTTACCGCAGGGATTTACGAAATTTGTATTTAAGGCACCAAGCTCCTTTGCTTTTTCATTCATCATCTGTACAAAGGCACTCTTGGAGCCGCCTATATTTTCAGCTATTATATTTGCAGCTTCATTGGCAGATTTGATAAGCATGACATTAAGGAGATTCTCCAGAGTCAGATTGCTTTCACCAGGCATAATCCCAACATTCATGCCATCCTGGCCTATATCATATACAGCTTCCTTGGAAACATTCATAGCGTCATTCAAATTGCCTTTTTCCAGAGCCAGAATTGCCGTCATGATTTTGGTTGTACTGGCAGGACGAAGTTTCCTGTCAGAATTGTATTCCTTGATAACCTGACCTGTCCTGGCATCAATAAGTATATAGGAACTGTTTGAAGGTATGTCCAGTGGAGAAGCAAACGCAGTGGAGGTTGATAAAAGAGAAACTACAATTAAGATTATGCAAAAGTAAATTTTTTTCATTACATTCTCCCTTGATTTTCAGCCTATAAAGTAAATCATTTTCTTAATATATTACTTATTAATTTTTCCCGTTATTTATGGTATGCATATGGCTAAATTGTAAATTTTTCTTTAACAATTCTGAAAGGCCTGATATTGCTTGCTTACAGCTTATGAAATTAAAAAAGAGAGATTTTTTGATGGGAAATAAAGTTCAGGCAAAGTTTATACTTATATTTATGAATTTAACAGCAACTCCCGGTTGTCAAAAATGTTATCAAGAATTGGTAGAATTTATACTGATTTTTTAGTATCTTTTATATGAAGGGAATAATTGCATGTCTATTCAAAGGTAGATATTTCCGAATTTTAGGTTCATAAAGTAAGGGGATGGTATTGGTGAAATTTCAGGAAAAATTACAGGCATTAAGAAAAGAAAAAGGCATGTCTCAGGAAAATCTGGCTGAAAAAATCGGTATATCCAGGCAGGCTGTTGCCAAGTGGGAAGTAGGAGCATCCTATCCCGATATGGAAAATCTCATTTGTTTGAGTGATTTATTCAGAGTCAGCATAGATAAACTGGTAAAGGATTATGATGATGAGAGCTGCTGCTACAACAATTCAAAACAACAGAATGTTATTGATGAAAATGTGCTGGATTTTTTGTGCCGTGCCAAAAAATCCACATATGCTGCTAAAGGTGTAGAAGCTGCACCTTCACGGCCTAGCTCCCATGATTTTCAATATTTTGAAGGTGATTTGAAATATATTGATACATATCTGGGCGGAGAAAAATTTGCTGGAGAAGAGGCCGTCTGGAATAAGGATAACCCCATTTGGTCTATGAATTATGCAGGGCGCATCCTTGCTGAAGGTTTTTCAGGGGATTTTCTGAAGGAGTGCCTGATGCTTATGCCAAAAGAATATCCTTACCGTGGTCCTTTAGTACACCAGAACGGAGAATACAAATATCACTGTATAATATACGGAGAATTTGAATGGTTTAACGGGTATGAGGAAATATTCTGCAATGATATCAAGGTATATGAATGTATCTTCCATGGAGGGTGCATTAAGTAGGGAAACACTGGTTAATCTCATTGACTGAAGGTTTCATTATCATATGAAGCCTTTTTTATTTGTGTATTTTGTTCATAATGTTGACATGTATGGATTTTAAAGGGATAATATATCCAAAATTAGAAAGGCAGAACAATTATGAGGATTGCTTTTATTGTATATGATGACCTGACACTTCTGGACTTTGCCGGAGCTTATGATCCGGTCACCAGACTGAAAACAATGGGATTTTTGGATGACCTTGAATATGATGTCTGTGCTATGGGGGAGAAGGTTAAATCTTTTGAGGGCTTGGAGCTTATACCCAATAAAGTACATAACAATTTGTCGGTTTATGATTACATTTTTATTCCTGGCGGGAACGGAGTTATGAAATTATTCGGTGATAAGGATTTTATGTCCTGGATAAAAGGTGTTTCAAGCAGTACAATTGTCACGGCAGTATGCGGAGGAGCACTTGTCCTTGGAGCGGCAGGATTTTTATCAGGTAAACAGGCAACTACCCATCCGGAATTTATGAAGTATTTATATAAGTTTACCGATAAGGTTAAGGATTCCAGAATCGTTTCCGACGGGAATGTAATAACGGCAAGAGGGGTTACATCGGCAGTTGATCTTGGCTTGTATTTATGTGAAAGAATTGCTGGAAAAGAGGCACGGGAAAAAATACAAAAACAGATGGATTATTTATCATATACCTGCGATTAGTTTTAGAGTTACAAAAAATATTATTATTCCATGTTAGTTGACAATAATAATATCCATATGTTATTGTGACATTGGTGTGCACAAATTATGACAGGTACGGGTTTTGACGTTATATAAAAACATTTGGAAACACTGTTTTTTGTTAATGGCTCAATTTGTTTCACTTGAATAAAACAGCCATTCACTGAGCTATAAAAGCAACAAAAAATTTTGCCTGGATGGATGTGAGGATCATGAATAAAGCAGAACTCTTGGGTAGATGGACCAAAGAAAAGTCCGAAGAGCTTTATGGTATAAAAAACTGGGGTGCAGGTTATTTTTCGATATCAGATAAAGGCGAGGTATTGGTAAATCCATATAAGGATAACGATTCTGCAGCTATCAGCCTGATGGATATAATTTCAGGTATTCGTGACCGCGGACTGGATATGCCGGTTTTGCTGCGCTTTGAAAATTTGCTGGATTCTCAGATTTCATTTCTCAACAACTCTTTTAATGAAGCAATGAGGAAACTGAGTTATAAAGGCGAGTACAGGGGTGTTTATCCAATAAAGGTCAATCAGCAGCAACAGGTAGTGGAAGAGGTTACCAAGTTCGGACAGAGGTATCACCACGGTCTGGAGGTTGGTAGCAAGGCTGAGTTGGTTGCGGCATTATCCCTGATGAAGGATAAGGAAGCATGTCTTATCTGCAATGGTTATAAGGATGAAGAATTTATAGATTTAGGCCTGTATGCGGTTAAAATGGGTTTTAAATGCCTATTCGTCATAGAAATTCCGGGTGAATTGGATATTGTACTGGAACGTTCACAAGCGCTAGGTGTTAAACCCAATATAGGCATCCGAATAAAGCTTGCTTCAAAGGCAGGGGGACACTGGACCGAATCGGGCGGTGACCGAAGCATATTCGGCTTGAATATGTCACAGGTAATTGAAATAGTAGATATTCTTAAAGAGAAAAATATGATGGACTGTCTCAAATTGCTGCATTATCACCTGGGATCGCAGATACCAAATATAAGGGATATACGTTCGGCAGTACTGGAGGCAACACGTGTTTATGCCGAACTTGTTAAAGAAGGCGCACCCATGGGCTATCTTGATTTGGGTGGAGGCTTGGCAGTAGATTACGACGGATCAAATACAAATTATTCATACAGCCGTAACTATACAGTTGAAGAATACTGTTCCGATATAGTAGAAGCTGTTATGTCAATTTTGGATTCCAGCAATATAAAACATCCGGTTATAGTTACTGAATCAGGTCGTACCACAGTTGCCTACTATTCGGTATTGTTGTTCAATGTGCTTGATGTGGAAACCTTCGAAGAGTATGAGATTCCTGACCAGCTTGATGAAAATATATCCGAGCAGATAAAAAACCTGTATGACGTAAATAAAAACCTTACCCTGAAGAATATACAGGAATGCTATAATGATGCCCTTTATTACCGTGATGAGATAAGGGACATGTTCAAACACGGCAGAATAAGCCTGCGCGAACGGTCCTTGTCTGAAAAAATCTTCTGGAATACAATTCACCAGATTGCAAAGGAAAAGCAGAAGCTTAAAATTGCACTGCCTGATCTTGAGGATATTGAAAGTGCAATTGCAGATATATATTACTGTAATTTTTCGGTATTCCAGTCTATTCCAGACAGCTGGGCAATTGATCAGCTTTTCCCGATAATACCGCTGCAACGATTACAGGAGCTTCCCAAGCGCAACGCTGTAATAGCGGATATAACTTGTGATTGCGACGGTAAAATCGATCGTTTTATAGATCTGCATGATGTAAGGACCACGCTGCCCCTTCATGAAATGAAAAACGGGGACGATTATTATCTCGGAGTTTTTCTGGTAGGAGCTTACCAGGAAACCCTGGGTGACCTTCATAATCTGTTTGGAGATACCAATGTGGTAAGTGTCAGGCTCAATCCCGACGGAACTTTTGAATTGGTAAGAGAAATTCACGGAGATAGTGTTGCTGACGTCCTTTCCTACGTTGAATTCGAGCCCAAGGATATGATCGTTAATTTCAGAAAAACAGCAGAGGAAGCAGTTCAGGAAGGTTTGATAAGTGCAAGCGAGAGACGTGAAATCATGCGTGCTTACGATAACGGGCTAAGGGGTTATACCTACTACGAAAGGTAGTACTGGGTAAAAAATGAAAAGTTCTAAAGCTGTTGTCTTATCGGGCGAAATATAGTACTCGACAAGATAGCAGCTTTTTTGATTAAACTGATAAAACTTTTTATGATAAATTACGTATATATAAACGTTGGAAGAAAAGTAAAATTTTTTTATAATTTATATTGACTCTCCCACTACGGTAAAGTTTATTATATATTCTAGTGACATAAGTTATCGATACATAGGTGGTTAAAATGATTAAAATCGGAGACTTTGCAAGGTTGAACAAGGTAACGGTAAAAACCCTGAGATATTACGACAGTCTTGGCCTCCTGCAGCCTGAAAAAGTTGATAATGCTTCCGGATACAGGTATTATTCTACCAATCAGATGATAAGACTTGACCGGATAAACATCTTAAAATATGCCGGATTTTCTTTGGATGAGATTTCGCTGATTCTTAACAAGGACCTGGACCCAAAACAATTCCTTATGCTATTGGAACTTAAACATGCAGAAATTACCGATAACATAAAGAAGGAACAGGAAAAGCTGAGCAGGGTGAAAGACTTGATATATATGTATGAACAAGGAATATACAGTATAAAGTATGATATTGAAATCAAGCCGATAGAGCCTATGCTGGTTGCTACAATCAGGGAAACCATTCCCGCATATAGTGAGCAGGGACGTCTCTGGAAGGAGCTAATGGAACATATCATAAAACACAACGGTGAAGCTGTTCCTCCATTCATGACTATATACCATAATTCCGGCCCAAATGAAGAGTCGGTGGATGCCGAAGTTATAAAACCGATAGTAGGAGAACTGCCTGAGACTGATAGGATAAAGGTCAGGATTCTGGAGGGTATTGTAGAGATGGCTTCTCTGGTTCACAAAGGAGCGTTTGAAAGCTTGCACCTGGCTTATAAAACCCTATTGGACTGGATAGAGAGAAATAATTATGAAATTATAGGCTCCCCAAGGGAATTGTATCATAAGTATGATTGGAAGAGTGATTATTCAAATGATAATATAACTGAAATCCAATTTCCTGTCAGGAAACTGTCGGGTTAATTTCCATATTATAATTTTGATGTTTACAAATACGGAAATTCAAATAAATAGTAATTTTAAGGAGAACTTTTATGAATGATCAATTTATTATTGAAACAAAAGACCTTCGGAAAAATTTTATTTCCAAATCAAAAGGCAAGAAGAAAATAGTAGAGGCAGTAAAGGGTATAAATCTAGCTGTTAAAAAGGGTGAGATATATGGTTTCCTGGGGCCTAACGGTGCCGGTAAATCTACTACCCAGAAAATGCTTTCAACCATATTGTCGCCTACAAGCGGAGAAGTCAGGATAAATGGCTATGACCTTGCTAAACAACCACAGCAGATACGCCAAAGTATAGGCTATGTTAGTCAGGCTGGAGGGACCGATTCGATGTCCACCGGAATGGAAAATTTGATTTTGCAGTCACTGCTTTACGGGCTTGATAAGGAAACAGCCCAAAAACGTGCCTTGCAGTTTACAGACAGATTCCAGATGAGTTCATTTGCCGACAGGTTGGCTGTAAGCTATTCCGGAGGCCAGCGCCGCAGGTTGGATCTGGCTCTTGGCATGATACACCATCCAAGTATACTATTGCTTGACGAGCCGACAGTCGGTCTGGATCCGCAGAGCAGGGCATACCTTTGGGATGAAATCCGAAATCTTAAGGAAGAGGGTATTACCATACTATTGACAACCCACTATCTTGATGAGGCTGATAAACTTTGCGATACCGTAGCAATTATTGACTATGGGGAAATTGCGGCAGAAGGAACCCCTGCAAAGCTAAAGGACGATATAGGAGCGGATTCGGTACTGTTGGGCTTTGGAGACATAAACACCTCGAAAAAATCCGGAGAAATTCTAAGTAAGGAAATAGAAGCTCAGGGAGTAAAGGTCGAGGATAAAAATGTTCATTTATATATAAGGAACGGGGAACGTGAGCTTCCAAACATACTGAGATTACTGGATTCCAATAACCTTATTGTAGAAAGTATTTCTTTATCCAAACCAAGTCTGGATGATGTTTTCCTGAAGCACACAGGGCGTTCGTTAAGGGAGGATGATAAATAATGAAAGCTTTATATGAAACAAGACTAATGTTCCAGAGAAGTCTCAAGCATACGGTCAGGAACCCAATCTGGGTATTTCTCAATTTGTTCCAGCCCTTGTTATATCTTTTCCTTTTTATGCCGTTGTTGAAAAGCCTGGGTGGAGTACCTGGCCTTCCGGCAGGTAAAACCGTACAGATATTCATACCGGGTCTGCTTGTGATGCTGGCATTGTTCGGTTCCGCTTTTGTCGGGTTTGGATTGGTTGATGAAATCAGAACCGGGGTTATTGAACGTTTCCTGGTAACACCCGCCAGCAGGGTTGCAGTAATAGCGGGCAGGGTATTGAAGGATGTAGTTGTCCTCCTTATCCAATGTATCCTTATAACTTTGTTTTCCATACCAATGGGGCTTAGTGTAAATATTGAAGGTTTTCTTATGTCCTTGCTTTTGTATGCGGTAATAGCAATTGCAATGGCATCTATGTCATATGCTTTTGCAATAATCTTTAAATCGGAAGATACCCTTGCTTCAACCTTAAACACAATTGCCCTTCCCATATCACTCCTGTCGGGTATCATGCTTCCACTGGCACTTGCACCGCTGTGGATAAGAGACCTGTCAAAAGCAAATCCTTTTTCATATGCGGTTAATGCTTCGCGCGCCTTGTTCTCAGGGGATATAGGCAATAAGGATGTAATAATCGGATTCATAATAGTTATACTGCTTGCAGCTCTGACCTTCTGGTGGGCCGTAAGATCACTTAAGAAGATGGCAGCATAATAGTTGACAGTTGACAGGGGATAGTCAAAATTAGTTGAGAGTTCGGGGTTAGGAGATTAGAATTCGGAGTTTAGGGTTCGGGGTTCTGCTCCGCCCGTTCAGAGTTTAGAGTTCGCGGTTCGGAGATGCATGTGGGGGTGATCATTGATCGCCCGTTTAGAGATTGGGGGACAGTCCTGTATTTTGACCAGGATGTCTCCTTTTTTCGTTTGTTTTTGTATGATTCTTTTTTAAATCTTTATTGACAATAAATATGTAAAGTTCTATAATGAGTATATACTCAATGAGCGGATACTAAATAAAATCTTATATGGAGCAGTCTAATGAAGGAAACACAGCGTCAAAAGCAAAAAAGCCAAACCAGAAAGCAGATAATTGAAGCGGCATTAAAACAATATGCCAAGACTGGTTTGATAAAAACGCCTACAATAGAAATAGCAAAATCGGCCAAAGTATCACACGGAACCATATTTGCCCACTTTCCGACACAGGATGTTTTGCTTACGGAGGTTATTGAGGAATTTGGCTTCAGAGTAAATAAAAGACTGCACGAGCTTGTTGAGGGCAAAAGCACTGTAGAAGAGATCCTAAAAGCACATTTAGAGGGATTGACGGAATATGAGGATTTTTATATAAGGCTTGTTTCGGAAAGCAGGCTTCTCCCACCGCAGGCACAGGATACTGTAATTATGATACAATCAGCCATTTCACACCATTTAAGCAGAGCCGCGGAAATCGAAATGTCTGAAGGAAAGTTAAAAAAGCTGCCGCTGCATATGGTTTTTAACGGGTGGATAGGGCTGATTCATTATTATTTAACCAACCATGACCTGTTTTCACCGGGAGAATCAGTGCTTAAACGTTACGGGCAGGAGTTAACAGCCTACTATATGGCTTTGCTGCAGGTAAGAATTTAGTTGAGAAAGGGTGAGCAACATATATGGAAGCTGCAGGCAGGAAAGTGTTAACTGGGAGAAGCTGTTACGGACATCTGGGTGGGAAGCTGGGTGAAAGGTTATTTGTAGGATTATTGGAACTGGGATGGCTGGTACAGGCCGAAGGCAGAACGACTGTATATGAAATTACAGAAAAAGGACATAAAGAATTTGAAAAATTGGGTATCAAACTGGATTAAAGGAGAATTAACACTATGAAAACTTGTATAGCATGTGGAATGCCAATGGAGAAAACATCTGATTTTGCAGCGGGGGATGTAAATAAAGACTACTGTGTCTATTGTGCACGCCCTGACGGAACAATGCAGTCCTATGACGAGAAACTTGATTCCATGACTGAATTTATAGTTAGAACTCAAGGACTGGATAAGAAAGCTGCCAATGAAGCGGCGAAGTCAATGATGGCCAGGCTTCCGGCCTGGAAGGTTTAACTAAAGGGGACAATCCTGTACTTAAATGGTTGAAAATACAGGACTGTCCCGCTATCTCCTTAATGGTCCCCTTACCTATTGTAGCTCAATTGAATTTCCCCGGCTGTTTTTTTAATGTAGGACATCTTATCTTTTGAAATGACTGTACTGTATTTATCAATAGATTTTACAGGTACAGCCTTGAAAACCATTCTGCCGCTGCTTGAATATTTTAGTCTATAGACCGGTATGGTTTCGGCCGAATCAAGCAAAACACCCTTCTCTGATCTTAGTAAACCAAGTTTCACTATACTGCCTATATCGGTATAATTATAGACCTGGTCACTAATAAGATTACCCATGGAATAATCTATGAAAACCTGTTTGTTGTTCTTATTTAATATTTCTGATTTTTTTGCCACGTGAGGATGGCTGCATATGACTGCATCGGCTCCTAATCCTGTTATGTAGTCAACTATATCCTGCTGCTCGGGTTCAACAGTTCTTACATATTCGGTTCCTATATGAAGATATACAATCAGATAATTACAGGCTTCCTTATTTTTAAGCGTATCCATATCCTTTTTTATTTTTAACCGGTCAATGTAATTTATATAATCTCCATATAGATTCCCCACATTTGTAGAGTATGTGTATCCCAGAATTCCCGCCTTGACTCCATGTTTTTCAAAAATAGCATATTTAATGCTCCCGGGCGTTCCCGCTCCAATATTTTTAATTCCATTTTTTTCAGTAAGGCTGACAGTACTAATAACCCCGTCCAAACCTGTATCAAGTATATGATTGTGTGCTTGTATCAAAGCGTTTACTTTATGATTCTTCAGAGTCGCGAATATATCAACAGGGCAATTAAAGGCAGGGTACCCTGAAATCTGCCTTTTCGGATTAACCGTAGACTCAATATTGGTTACGAGAAAATCTGTTGAATCAAGTTCATCGGATATATCTGTGAACATTGGGCTAAAATCATAGCTGCCGTTTTTTCCGAATGAGTTTACAAGTGATGTATGCATTAATATATCACCTGTAAAAGTGAATACGACTTTTTGGTTGTTTTCTTCAGAGTATTTGTAAAGACCACTTACCATCAAGTCATTAATAATAGATGCCGCACCTTGTATTTCGGGGATGGGAGCGGGAATCGGAAGGCTGACTGTGTCCTGGCTGAAGCTTGCACCTGTCAAAAAAACCAGCAGCAACAGTGTGTAGGAAATTATAAGAAAAATTCTTTTCATAAAAACGAACCACAATTGTGAACATTACTACAATAAGCTTATTCGCAAAAGGACAGCTTGATTACATTTTTTGAGATACAAGTCTTATTTTTACCAGAACATTTTAAACTGAAGGATAATATTATATTATGTAGATCTTTTACAGAGGGGATATTATGTTTTATGATATGAATTTTCCAAGGCCGGCATATAACCCATCAGGTCCGGCTCCTTTTAATTCACAGGCTTATACACAAAATACCGAAATGTATAATGCATATGTTTATCCACAGAACCTACCCACTGCACTCCAACTTATACAGGATGCAGTTGAGGGTGAAACTGAGGACAGGTTGTTTTACAGTTACCTAATAAATACTGCTCCCACCGAAGAAGAAAAAAGAATTATAACCGGAATAAGGGATGACGAAATAAAACACTTCAGCCTCTTCAGACAGATTTATTTTGAGCTTACCGGACAAGTGCTGGCGCCACCTGCTAATGCATCCTTTCAACAGCCGGCTACTTATTGTGACGGCTTGAAGAGGGCACTCCTGGGTGAACAAAATGCAGTAGGCAAATATAGAAAAATTTTATTTGCCATGCAGGACAGAAGGATAATAAATATAATGGTTGAGATAATCACAGATGAAATAAGGCATGGAAGCCTTTACAACTATTTGTATTCTAAAAATGGTTGTAATGTTTGAAAATATCAGGGAATAGTATTTAACCCCTTGTCTGATGTGAGGGAGGGACAGGGGTGAGGGTTTTAACAGGGTGGAGCTAACTCCACCCGCTTTTTTCATGTTTTATACTTTATTTTATGTTTATGCAGGCATATGCTGTGTTATACAGTGGATACCGCCGCCCCATTTATTGATGTTTTCTGCATCTATGGCTATGATTTTTCTTCCGGGGAAAATATTCTGGAATGTTTTATTAACCTGTGCTTCGGCAGTTTTTAGGTTATTGGACCTTCCATCGTGCCAATAGTTTGGTATCAGGACTGCTCCGTTTGTCACGGCATAATTCAGGTAACTCCGAACGGGAATGGAACCGCCGCTATTATTGGCTTCCTGATACAATGTGGGCGGCATTGGAATTCTTATTATTTTAAACGCTTTTCCGTCCTGGTCGGTGGAATTTTTTAATATATTATAATTCTCTTCCAGCCTTAAATAAGATTCTTGTGAATAAGAGTTTGCATATCTGTCTCCGGGAAGTATCTGGGCAAGAAGAATTGTATTAGGATCACTGAAACGGGCAATTTCATTTATATGTCCGGTGGTTATGGCATCATCCTCTGCAAGTCCTTTTTTTAACCATATTACTTTTTTAACTCCAAGTACTCTTTTGTATTCACTTTCAATCTGCTGTCTGGACATTCCAGGATTCCTGTTGAAGGCAACCGCTTCAACCAGCATCAGGGTACCTTTCCCGTTAGCTTCCATGGCACCGCCCTCAGATATCAATTTGGACTGAATTACCGGCAGCTTCAGGTATTGAGCCGTAAGCTTGTCTACCTGGCTTTCAACGTTAATATAATATTGACTGCCGTCCCTTCCGTAATTGTTGAAACCGAAATCGGCTACGGCAAGCTTTCCGTTGCTGCCTTTCAGGAAAATAGGGCCAACATCCCGTGTCCAAATCGACAGGTGATTTATATTATAGAAATGGGCATTTGTACCCTTATATCCGTTGTCCTTTAGAATATTCTTTATCTGAAGTATTTCGTCGATGTCACGTGCCATTATATTAACCCGGATATAGGGATCAAGTGATTTTATCATACTAATCATGGCCGGTATTACAGGCCGACTGCTTTCGCTGTAAACTTCCGACGGCCACTCAAGCCATATTGATTGTTGTTTTTCAAACTCGGCAGGCACATGGTAGGTTACAGGACCAGTACCACCTTGGTACTCCATTTTACCGAATTTTATATTCCTGTTTGGATTTAAAAGTGAGTAGGTGCCCACTCCTGCTATTAGCAAGGTACATAACGAAATTATAAAAATTTTAGACCATTTTTTCATTTTATCAATCCTTTTCTTTTTTTATATTATTAGCTTTTTAATTTATATTGATGATAACAATATCTAATATTATTAGGTGAAAAATCCAATAAATATTGATTGGCAAATCTTAAGTATTAAATAGTCGACATAATACTGCTATAATATATAAAGTTACAGATTTTATATCTATGAAATTTATAGAGGAGGGGAAAATATGAGATTTGGATTGCAGAGGCTGGGGAAATCACTGGCTTCCAAAGCGATTACAGGCGGGATAATAGCTGCTGTTGCAATTTTTGGTGCCGGTACGGCACAGGCGGCATCCATCAAGGATATAGACAAGAGTTCTGATTATGCCAAATCAGCTATTGCGGCTCTCGCACAAAGTAACATAATTTCGGGGGATCAGAATTCAAATTTTCATCCTCATGATACATTGAAACGTGATGAACTGATTAAAATGGTTGTTAATGCATTAGGTATAGATATAACAAAGATACCTGATATACAGACCTTTAAGGACGTACCCAAAGGCAGCTGGGAATACCCATATGTTGAGGCAGCCTACCTTAACGGTATTGTCAAGGGTGTAACAGCCGATACATTCGGAGCTGAGGACAAGTGTACCAGAGAACAGATGGCGGCAATATTTGTCCGTGCAGTAGGTTTGAATGACGATAATATTAAAGGTAAACAGGATTACTATCACGTCGATAAGCTTAATGACAAGGACAATGTATCAGGCTGGGCCAAGGATTATGTGGAATTTGTAATGACATCGGGTCTTATGGGTGGAACAGGAAACGGTAATTTCAGTGCTGCCAACTATGCGCAACGTGAACAGGTTGCGGTTTTGATTCAAAGATTTCTTAACAATAAGGATAACATACAAAAAATAGTTAAGGGATATTTGGGAGAGGTGGATTATCCGGAACTTTACAATGCTATAAAAAATAACGATAGGACGTACAAGGGCGGTATTAATGCTGATATGCAGCTGACCCTCAATGACCTGACCGGATATAATCCTCCTTTTAGTATGCATTTAAAAATGGATGGTACTGCTGATGGTCAGAATTATGACATGACCTACAGTTTGTCAATGGACGGATATGATGGCGCTTCTGTGGAAAACCAGCAATTCAGAATAATAAAAATTAGTGACAATAATTATGTTCAGCAGTCGGGAAGCAACACATGGTCTATTCAACCTGCGACAGAACTTCAGAAACAGCTTGAAGAAGGTAATGACAATTCAAGTATGGTTCTCAAATATTATATCACTTCGCCTGTTATAAAAGATGGACAGGTTGATATAAACGGGGTTATGGCAACAAAATATACCATTAAACTCAATCAGGATTCATTTAATGAACTTATAAACAGTTCCCCTGTGATGATGGAGAGCGGAACTGAAGCTGAAAATTCAATAGGAGACCTGACTGATTCAAACGGTACGGTTGAATATTATCTTGATTCAAATAATCAGATAATAAAAGAAGCTATTAATTATTCCGGTAACATAAGTGACCTGCAAAACAGCCTGGATGCTTCAATGAATATTGTTATTGATGTAAATTTGGATGCTTCAAAACCGGTTGACATTAAAGCACCAGATCCGACGCAGGTTGAATCTCAAAATAATATTTGATCTTATTATAAAGCATCCGGGTAAATAATATCCGGATGTTTTTTTATAAAAAAATACCTTTATTTTTCATGCATGAAAATAAGTTTATCGTGCAATATATTATTATGTCGCCTGTTTTTTCATATTTTACGAAAGGAGTGGTTTATGTGAAAAAACTTATTATTTTATTATTATTTGCAGCTGCCTTTATTCCTCAAAACGTATTTGCTGCCGAAATCTATGATGATCCGGAAACGATTTATTCCTATAAGTCCCTGGTTCTTTCCGATGAATCGGATACGGCAGTAAATTATTATAACAATAGCCTGGAAAACAAAATTAATCAAAACAGGCAGGATGATATTTATTCGGATGATGTAAATGGACTTAAGGAGCTGGATTTAAACAACAGGTACGTTTCCAAACCTCACTATGGAAACAAGTCCGTTAAGTTCCGTGAAGAACTTAACGGACGGAACCTTTACATAATTCAATCCAATAATGTAAATAGCAAACCAATCTACTAAATTTAGAAAAATTAAAAAAACCCATAAACTTATAGACAATTTTTTTTAATTATAAGCAATTTAATCCATTTTTTCTGACCTTAAAATCTAATATTATATTACTATAATATTTTATATTTTCGTTAAAAGGGTGAGATATTATGGAGTCTGCTACAATCGGCAGATATTATTATAAGGGTTATATTCTGGAGTTATCCTGTAACCTTGACGAAAAAACAGCGAGCCTTAATAAAAGCGATTCAATTTACAGGTTCATATTGGTTGAAGAGGGTAAGGGAATAATAAAGGTAGGAGACTATAGACAGTTTGTAATAGCCCCTTCCGTCTTATGCATGAATGAGAAGGACAAAGCTGAATGGACAGAATCGATAGGCTTGAAAACAAAATCGGTTAATTTTCATCCCAGAGTAATAAATAATAAATTTGATTTTGATATGGGCTATGACAACAGCAATAGTTCAGAAAGCGACAACCAGGACAGATGGTGTGTTCGGCCATTTGTGACCAGAGATTCCAAATTCGTTGGGATTTATAATATAGACTACACTACCTCAAACAGACTATCGTCAATAATCAGCACCCTTAATAATGAATTGCTCGAACAAAAGGATGAAAACTGGCCATGCCGAAGCAGGACATACCTTTTAGAACTTTTATTTATTGCCGGAAGGGCTTATGATTTTTATAAAGACCAAAACGACTTTATATATCAGGGAACAAGCAATTATTTGGATTCCACAATAATGTATCTCCATATGAACTATAATCAAAAAATTACACTAAACGATCTTACTAGCATATTCCATACAAATAAGACTACTTTAAACAATTATTTTATATCTACAACAGGTTTGTCTGTAATGTCATATTTAATCAATATTAGAATGAATGTGGCTTGTTCCATGCTCAGAAATACCACTCTTCCCGTTTCGGAAATATATTCAAGGACGGGCTTTAAGGATAACGGTCATTTCGGTAGAACCTTCCGCAAGGTTACCGGATATTCACCTTTGAAATACAGGCAGGATAACTGCTGGATGCTAAGCAATTGAATTTTATTTGTCAGGAGATCAGTCGTAAATCCCAAAATGATTGCCGGATAACATGTGGGCAAAAACTGTCCTAAGAACAATTAAAAACCTCTTCTCAATTCTTTTCTATCCTTTTACTTTCCGCACTAAATCATTAATTTGCTGGTATAGGATGTATTAAAATGGCAAATATAAAAATGTATTATTTATATTTGCCAAAAGTTCCAGAATCGATTATATTTACATTAACAATTAAATTAAACGTGGCATAATCTGCAGTTCGTTTTCTATTAATCATATAATTGGTTGAACTTTATGAGGTGAAAATTCATTGGATAAATCACTAAAGAAATTTATTTCAGTTTCCTTTATATTTATAACATTGCTGGTACTTATGTTTGTAGCACTTGAGGCTATTTATCACAATTTTACCGTGTATGTGTACAAGTATCTTGATCTGGGTCTGATGTTACTTTTGGCCTTGTCCATATTGTTTGTCTTATTGGTTTTCAGCCAGATTATAGTTGTTTATAGTAGAAAAAGTGCAAAATTCCTTCCCAAATGGCTGAAAAAAGCCGGGCTTAGATTCCTTCTCCCTGCCGCCATCTCAATTGCAGGACTGTTCAAGCTGGACAAAGACTCTGTCAGAACCTTTTTTATAAATTACAATAATATCCTGGTAGAAGCGGGAATAAATAAATATTCTCCCGACGAAATCCTTGTACTTTTGCCAAGGTGCATGCAGAGAGCGGATTGCGGCGAACGTCTTTATGACGGCTTGAACAATTGTAAAAAATGTTTCAAATGCAGTATAGGAAAAATTAAGGAAGTCGTTGAGGAATTTGATGTTAACTCGGTTATTGTTGCAACAGGGGGAACAGTTGCAAGAGAAACAATAGAAAGGTTAAAGCCTGCAATAGTACTTGCTGTGGCATGTGAAAGAGAGCTTGTAAGCGGAATTTCCGATGTGAGAAATGTATCTACATATGGAATAATTAATATGAGACCTAATGGTCCCTGTTTTAATACCTCTTTGGATATTGACGTATTTAAAAGGCAACTTGAAGGTTTGGTTAAAGAAAATAATTAATAACAGCTGTTTCACGGGGGATTTATGGAAAAAATAATAAATACGAAGCTTGATAAATTTTCTCTGAGATTTGCAGAGAAGAAGGATACCGATTTAATACTGGAATTCATTAAAGGCTTGGCTGAATATGAAAAGATGTCCGATCAGGTGTCTGCAACACCTGAAATATTGGAAAAATCAATATTCGAACGTAAAATGGCCGAGGTTGTCATAGGAGAATATAAAGGAGTTCCTGTGGCATTTGCTTTGTTTTTTCATAACTTCTCCACCTTTTTGGGAAAGCCGGGACTTTATCTTGAAGATTTGTATGTAAAGCCGGAAATGAGAGGAAAAGGCATAGGTAAAATTATTCTGTCATTCCTGGCATCGCTGGCAATAGAGAGGGATTGCGGCAGATTTGAATGGTGGTGTCTAGATTGGAATGAACCCTCTATAGAATTTTATAAAAAGATCGGAGCCATTCCGATGGATGAGTGGACAGTTTACCGGGTAAGCGGCGAAAAATTAAGTACACTTGCCAGGGAATTTGACAAATAAGAAAATGCCAGGATTAATTGAAACTAAGTTAAAAGAGGTTTTTAAATGAAAAATGTTGTTGAAAGATTTATTGAATATGTAAAAGTCGATACCAAGTCGGATGAAAATTCCGAATCCTGTCCCTCTACCAAAAACCAGTATGAATTCGGCAGGAAACTGGTTGAAGAACTTATAGAAATAGGACTGCAAGACGTTTCGATAGACTCAAACGGGTATGTTATGGGTACCATCCCGTCGAATGCAGGCAAAAGTGTACCTGTTCTTAGTTTTATAGCTCACATGGATACCAGCCCGGATATGTCGGGCTCAAATGTACAACCGAATATTGTCAGGAATTATGACGGCGGGGATATAGTTTTAAACAGAAGCCAAAATATCATACTTTCACCCTCTGCATTTCCTGAACTTAAAAGCTATAAAGACCAGGATCTGATTGTAACCGATGGTACTACCCTGCTGGGTGCCGACGACAAGGCCGGCATTGCAGAAATCATAACAGCCTGTGAAATTCTTGTTAATAAGCCTGAGCTTAAGCATGGAACAATTAAAGTAACTTTTACCCCCGACGAAGAAATCGGAAGGGGTGCCGACCGCTTCAACGTTGAAAAATTCGGCGCAGATTTTGCATATACCGTTGACGGCGGAGAAATAGGCCAGCTTGAATATGAAAACTTCAATGCGGCAGCTGCTGATATTGAGATACATGGACAAAATGTCCATCCGGGCAGTGCAAAAAATAAGATGCTCAATTCCATTTTAATAGCTATGGAATTTAACTCAATGCTTCCTCCGGCGGAAATTCCGGCTAATACCGAGGGCTATGAGGGCTTTTACCATTTAAACAACATGGAAGGCAGCGTTGAAGCAACACAACTGCATTATCTTATAAGAGACCATGATAAGTACAGGTTTGAAGCACGAAAACAAGTATTTGAAAAAATTGTCCGTTATATAAATGATAAATACGGAAAAAACATCATAACGTTAAAGCTTAAAGACCAGTATTACAATATGAAGGAGAAAATCGAACCGGTATTTCATATTGTAGAAACTGCTAAAAAGGCAATGGAAGCTGTTGGGGTAACCCCGCTGATAACTCCTGTACGGGGAGGGACCGATGGAGCAAAGCTTTCCTATATGGGTCTTCCAACGCCTAACCTTTTTACAGGTGGATTGAATTATCACGGTAAATTTGAATTTATCCCGGTAAATTCCATGAATAAAGCTGTAGAAGTAATATTAAAGATCACAGAGCTCTATGCGGAAGAGTAGGAAATTATCAGGTTATTCGGGCTGATTTTTCATGAATGCCTTTTTGTTATCCCTTTTGAAGGTTATAAGCAGCATACCTGCTATCGAAAGTGATACGCCTGCTGCGTGAAAAGCTGTAAAGGCTTCTCTTAAAACAGTACAGGAGAGAATTACTGCACTTATAGGCATAAAGCTGGTATAAACGGCTGCCGTCCCCGCTGAAACCTTTGAAACACCGCAAAACCACAAAATATAAGCAATTGCCGTAACAACTACTCCATAATAGACTATATAAAGCCACTGCTCCGGACTTACCGATGAGAAGTCAAATTTCAAGCCTTCCGACAAGGATACGGGTAGAAAAAGTATGAATGAGAAAAGAGTTACATAATAAGTGCATACTATAGGTGTAATATCTTTAGAATTTCCCTTTCTGAAAATTGTAAGAAGCGCTTCGCAAATAACCGCAAGAAAAATCATTATATTGCCATACAAGGAATAGTCCCCGGAGCTTGCAGATTTACCCGCCTCCATAACATTAATTATAAGCACACCCATAACTGACATTGATATGCCTGTAAGCTTTATACAGTTTATTTTTTCCTTTAGAAATATAAACGAAAGCAGTGCAAGGGCTGCGGGTGTGAAACTTGTAATTATACCGCTTTCTACTGCTGTAGTTTTTTTTAACCCGTATAACATGAAAACACGGAAAAGGAACATCCCTGCCAATGCCTGCAGGAACATAAAAAGGTAATCTTTCTTCGATATAGATGAGATTTTGCGCCTCGAACGGAAAGAGGCAGGAAACAAAACGGCAAGTGCAGCAATAAGGCTCACGCCCTGGGATAGAAAGACTGGAAAGGTGTTTGCCAGTAGTTTGCCTGCTACTATTGAACTGCCTGCCATAGCAGTAGCAACAGACAATTCTGTGTAAGGCAGTATTTGTTTAGACATTTTACCTCCGGTATAAGGAAAATTGAACATTCCCCTAATGATTTTTTTATACTATAATGTAAACAGATGGAAGCGGTTTATAAAAGAGCCGCTTTTATAGGAAATCGGTGGTACCGGTTTTGCGGGGTATATAATGGTATGGGTGGATATTAACAGAAATTCTGCAATTCCCATGATACAGCAGATATATCAACAGATAAGGAAGAAAATACTTTCGGGTGAGCTTGCTCCCGGAGAAAAAATGCCGTCTTCGCGGGCATTTGCAGCAGAATTGAGGATATCAAGAAACGTAGTGCTGGAAGCATATGATATGCTGGCTGCAGAGGGCTACTTAACGGGTGAGGCCGGTTCGGGCACTTATGTATCCAAGGGCGCATGCTTGAAAGGCTATAATCAGATTGCAGCTTATGAAAACAAAACTGGTGGTCCTCTGCCGGTTAAGCCTGATGGGATAAACTTCCGTTCGGGAGTTCCGGCACTGAATTTATTCCCTATTGAGAAATGGGCTGACCTATATAAAAAGGTCTGCCAGGAAACAACCGGCAAAACTCTTGGCTATGGTGCTCCTGAAGGAAGCATCGAACTCAGGACAACATTGGCCGAGTACCTTTTAAGGACTAGAGGCATGTACTGCAATCCGGGTAGTATAATCATTACAACAGGAGCAGTCCAGGGCTTGCAGCTGGCGGCAAGAGTTCTGATTTCCCAAGGTGATGCCGTTATATTGGAAGACCCTTCAAATTACGATCTGCAAAGGATTTTTTTATCGGCAGGAGCAAAGCTCTATCCAATCCCGGTGGACAACAAAGGAATGGATACATCATTATTGCCTGCCGGGCTTAAAACAAGTTTTATATATGTTACACCTTCGCACCAATTCCCTATGGGAGGAATACTGCCTATCCAGAGAAGAATAGAACTGGTCGGCTATGCAAGGGAAAACGGCTGTTATATACTTGAAGATGATTATGACAGTGAATTCCGTTATGAGGGTGCGCCGGTAGGTACAATCAAAAGCCTGGATGATAAAAATGTTATCTATATAGGAACTTTCAGCAAGATTCTTTTTCCATCATTGAGAATAGGATATCTGGTTTTGCCCGAAGAATTGATCCTGCGTTTCCGTAAACTGAAAAAACACCTTGATGTCCAGACGCCGATACTGGAACAGCTTACGCTTGCAAGATTCATTACTGAAGGGCACCTTGAAAGGCATGTTTTAAAAGTAAGGAAAATTTATTCCAGACGGCGAAAAAAACTTATAGACTGTTTAAATGAGTTTTTTCCCGGTTGTTTCAGAATATATGGAGAGTGTGCCGGTTTACACCTGGTTGTAGAATTTGATTTCAACATTACAAAGAAAATCATGAATGCAGTTAAAAAATCCGGAATAGATATTTATCCTGTTTGGCTACATTCTCTTGACAGAAATCAGAAAAGGAACAAGTTTATATTCGGCTACGGGAATTTGAATGAAGAATTGATATATTCAGGCATTAAGAAATTAAGAGAAATTTTGTCTGATCAAGGAATTCTTACTTGATAAAGTATTTATGTTTCAAATGTATAATGGCATCCTGCCGGGGAATTATGAATAATATATGCTGATTTTCAGCGTGTAATCATTTTTTAAAAAAATAGGGAGGTGTAAGAATGGATAAAAATGCAGCTAAATGCATGCCTGTAAAATGCAGTGTAACAAATTGCACATACAATGATTCACACCTGTGCCATGCCGATACACTTGAGGTTAATTCCCTTACGGGGAATAAGGCAGGAACAAGTGACGATACCTGCTGTACTACCTTCAAAGATAAATAGGGATAAGTAATGTTTGAGGAAGATACCGCAGGGTATCTTCCTTTTAATTTGTCCTGTCCCATATTTAAAATAGGCATCAGAGGTATTTATTTATGTCAATCTAAATGGTATAATTTATAAGTTCTTATCTGTTTTATTTTTTCTTTTAGGGGGAAGTTTATGAAAAAGGTGCTCAAAATTATCTGCATCATACTAATAGTAATTATAGCCGTATTAACCGTTTTCTTTATAGTATTCAACCACGGGATGAGTGACGTTAAGAACGCAGTTGTTAGCAATGTTGATCTCTCAAAAATAAATGACGGTATATATCCGGGTACCTTTAAAGGAGGCAGATGGTCCAATACTGTTGAAGTAACTGTACGGAACCATCAGATAGTTGAGATACGTGTGGACACAAATCAGACCATCCCTGCCCAGGATGTAGCCAACAAAGTATTTGACAGCATAATGAAAAAACAGACCCCTAAGGTAGATGTGGTTTCAGGAGCAACAGTATCCAGCAAAGGGTATATGAAATCTGTTGAAATTGCACTTAAAAATGCTTTAGCCATGAGTAAATAAGCCGATAAAAAATATAGTTGAAAAATTATGTGCAATAAATCAATATCAATTCAAAAGAGTACAGCTGTATAACCCGCTCAGCTTAGAAAGGTGAGAGACACGAATGACAAAGCACGATACCAATGAATATGGAAACCATAGTATTACTTCCTTAAAGGGAGCGGACAGGGTAAGACTAAGGCCGGGTGTTATATTTGGCTCTGATGGTCTTGAGGGCTGCCAGCATTCAGTATTTGAGATACTTTCAAATTCAATAGATGAAGCCAGGGAAGGCTACGGAAGCTGTATTGAGATAGTCCGATATAAGGATTTCTCCATTTCTGTAAGAGATGAAGGAAGAGGAGTACCTCTTGACTATAATTCAAAAGAAGAACGTTATAACTGGGAATTGGTTTTTTGTGAATTATATGCAGGCGGTAAATATAAAAACAATTCGGGCGAGAACTATGAGTTCAGCCTTGGATTGAACGGGCTTGGAAGCTGTGCCACACAGTACAGCTCTGAATATATGGATGTAACTGCTTACAGGGATGGTTTCAAATATGACCTGCATTTCGAAAAAGGTGAAAATGTAGGTGGTTTGAAAAAAGAAAAGTATAAAACCGAACAAACAGGTACATTCATAAAATGGAAGCCTGATCTTGATGTATTTACAGATATAAAAATTCCGCTTGAATATTTCCAGGACACATTGAAAAAGCAGGCTGTGGTTAATGCCGGACTGCGTTTTAAACTGCTGGATGAGGAAACCGGCGAGGAATATATATATTATTATGAAAACGGCATAGTTGATTATATCAGTGAAGTCAACCTGGATAAAGGCTTTACCGGCGTACAGTATTATGAAACCTCAACCAAAGGAAGAGACCGTGAGGATAAACCTGAATACAAGCTCAAAATACAGATAGCGTTCTGCTTCAATAATGAAATAAATCTTCTTGAATATTACCATAACTCAAGCTTTCTTGAACATGGCGGTTCGCCTGATAAGGCGGTTAAAACAGCTTTTGTAAATGTCCTGGATAAGTTCCTCAAACAGAGAAACAAATACAATAAGGATGAATCAAAGGTTACATTCGCAGATATTCAGGACAGTATTATATTGGTTACCAATTCCTTTTCTACAATGACCTCATATGAAAACCAGACTAAAAAATCAATTACAAATAAGTTCATACAGGATGCAATGACTGAATTCCTGAAAGAACGGCTCGAGATATATTTTATCGAAAATAAAATCGAAAGCGATAAAATAATCGAGCAGGTCCTTGTGAACAAAAGAAGCAGGGAAACGGCAGAAAGAACCAGAATAAACATAAAAAAGAAATTGGGCGGAACAATCGACATCTCAAACAGGGTAAAAAAGTTTGTTGACTGTAGGACAAAAGACTTAAGCAGGCGCGAAATCTATATAGTGGAAGGTGATTCAGCTCTTGGAGCCTGCAAGCTGGGAAGGGACGCAGAGTTCCAGGCTATAATGCCGGTCAGGGGAAAGATTCTGAACTGCCTCAAGGCCGACTACGATAAAATTTTCAAGAATGATATCATAGTAGACCTTATTAAAGTGCTGGGCTGCGGAGTTGAAGTCAAGTCAAAGCACAATAAGGACCTGAATACCTTTGATATGGAAAATCTCAGATGGGATAAAATAATTATTTGTACCGATGCCGATGTTGACGGCTTCCAGATAAGGACCCTGATACTGACAATGCTGTATACCCTGGTTCCCACACTTATTCAGGAGGGAAAGGTTTATATTGCTGAGTCGCCTTTGTTTGAAATCAGTGCAAGGAATAAAACCTATTTTGCATACAGCGAGAAAGAAAAAACCGAAATACTTTCAAAAATAAACACGAAATACTCTATTCAACGTTCCAAAGGTCTTGGTGAGAATGAACCTGAAATGATGTGGCAGACCACCATGAATCCTGAGAGCAGAAGACTTATAAAGGTTTTGCCCGATGATATGGAAAGAACGGCTGAAACCTTTGAGCTGTTGCTGGGTGACAACCTTCAGGGAAGAAAGCTTTTTATAGAGGAGAATGGATACAAGTACCTGGACATGATTGATGTAAGTTGAGGTTATAGAACTCACCCCTAGCCCCTCTCTTTCCAAAAAGAGGGGAACTAGTAAGGTGAAAAAAAGAAAAAGATTCAGGAACTTACCCCTAGCCCCTCTCTTCTGGAAGAGAGGGGTTGGGGTGAGTTTAATAAATATTAAAAGGCACTTCACCCCTCTTTTCTGGAAGAGAGGGGCTAGGGGTGAGTTTTTCGGGAGGAATTTAATTTTGTCGGAGAAGAACCTTGTTCAACAAAAAATTGTATATACACTTGAAAATAATTATATGCCGTATGCCATGAGTGTCATCGTATCAAGGGCGATACCCGAGATTGACGGTTTTAAGCCGTCTCACAGGAAGCTGCTTTATACAATGTACAAAATGGGACTGCTTACAGGCAATCGAACCAAGTCGGCAAATGTTGTAGGCCAGACAATGAAGCTGAATCCCCATGGTGACGCTGCAATTTACGAAACTATGGTAAGACTGACCAGGGGTAATGATGCTCTTTTACTGCCGTACGTTGATTCAAAGGGTAATTTCGGAAAACAGTACTCAAGGGATATGGCCTATGCAGCTCCCCGTTATACCGAAGTCAAGCTGGACAAGGTATGCGAGGAATTGTTCAGGGATATTGATAAGAACACGGTTGACTTCGTGGACAACTATGACGGTACTATGAAGGAACCGTTGCTTTTGCCCGCCGTATTCCCGAATGTTCTTGTAAATGCAAACCAGGGAATAGCCGTAGGTATGGCAAGTAATATATGCAGCTTCAACCTTCAGGAGGTTTGTGATGCTACCGTACAGTTCATTCAAAACGATAAGGTGGATTTGCTGCAATATTTGAAGGCCCCCGATTTTTCTACAGGCGGGCAGCTGATATACAATGAAAATGAAATATCCGACATATACAGGAACGGTAAAGGCAGCTTCAAGCTTAGAGCGAAATACCAGTACGACAAAAAGAACAGCTGTATTGAAATACTTGAAATACCTTATACAACAACTTCAGAAGCTATTATCGATGCAGTTGTCGAACTGGTGAAGGCAGGTAAAATAAAAGATATTGTTGATGTAAGGGACGAAACAGATCTGGATGGCTTAAAAATTACCTTTGATATCAAAAAGAGTGCGGATCCTGAAAGCATAGTGAACAGATTGTTCAAACTGACACCGCTTCAGGACACATTTTCCTGCAATTTCAATATTCTTGTCAACGGAACTCCACGGGTTATGGGAATTAAGTCCATACTTACAGAATGGCTTATATTCAGGATTAACTGCATAAAACGGCAGGTAAGGTTCGATATAGACAGAAAATCAGAAAAGCTTCACTTGCTGCTGGGCTTGAGAAAAATACTGCTGGATATAGATAAGGCAATAAAAATCATAAGAAATACCGAACAGGATGAAATGGTAGTTCCAAATTTGATGCAGGGCTTTGAAATAGACCAGCTCCAGGCCGACTACATAGCCGAAATAAAACTGAGAAACCTGAACAAACAGTATATTCTGAACCGGGTCGGTGAAGTAGATGACCTGAATAAGGAAATTGAGGAGCTTAAATCCATACTTGCAGATGAAAACAAGATTAAGAAAATCATAATAAAACAGGTGAACGAAATTTCAAAGAAATACGGTCAGCCACGCAGAACCGAAATAATTCACGATACTCTGGTGGAAGAAATTACAGAAGAACACCTGATTGATGATTTTAACCTTAAGCTTTTCCTGACCGAACAGAATTATCTTAAAAAGATACCGCTGGTTTCTCTGAGGGCTAATCCGGATCAGAAGCTTAAAGATGACGATTACCTGCTTCAGGAACTGGAGACACACAATAAAACCGATTTGATACTGTTTTCAAACAAGTATACCGTTTACAAGCTTAAAACCTATGAAATAGAAGAAACCAAAGCAAGCAATCTTGGGGAATACCTGACCAATATTCTGGAATTGGAACAGGATGAAAAAGTAATTTACATGACGGCTACCGACAATTATAAGGGCTGCATCCTGTATTCATATGAAAACGGGAAAATGGCAAAAATACCTTTGGAAAGCTTTGCTACCAAGACAAACCGTAAAAAACTGGCTAATGCCTACTCGGATTTGTCTAAACTTATAAGTATAATGTACCTTGAAGACGATAAGGAACTAGTGGCTTTCAGCAGCATTGACAAGGTATTGATTTTCAATACTGCAGCCATAAACCCCAAATCAACAAGGGATTCCCAGGGGGTACAGGTATTGAAATCCAAAAAGGGTAGTACCTTAATTGCAGTAAAGGATATAGATCAGACCGAAATAAAGGATCAGGAATATTACAGGACCAAGGTTATTCCTGCAATAGGCTGCTATTTAAAGGATGAGGACAAGGCAGACAATCAAATAAAGCTTAATCTTTAGTTAAAAAGTAATAACATATTATACAAATCTGTTAAATTTATAGCGGAGGTATTGAGTATGCCTTTTGAAATGGTAAAATACAATGAGCCTGATTTTGACAGAGAGCCGTTCATTTCGTCACCTGATGCGGCTGTTAGAGCAGTAGTCAGAAATGGAGTCGCTCCTGACAATTTTCATTCAACCACCATTTTCCCGGAATATTTTAAAATAAACGGCAGGTGGCTGTTGGCTCAGCAAAGCAGAATGGATTGCGTAGCTGTCGTAAATTCGGACTCCTGTGTTGAAATCAAGGAATTCAGGAGGCTGGAGGTTGGAGATAAGGTTATTGTAGGAAGAAGCGAGGATGCAAGTGAAGGCATATTCGTATATACCAACGGCTTCAAACAAGCCGCCGGATCGGAGGAAATCTTTGCCTTCAGGACTGGAAGGTCAAGGGAAACCTCATATTCCAGGGATTACGACAGACTGTATGATATTTTGAAATATGAAAAGGAACACGGATATATTGTATGGGTGCTGGGGCCGGCAGCAGTCTTCGATCATGATTCAAGAACAGCACTTGCATCGCTTATAGATAACGGGTATGCGCATGCGATTCTTGCCGGAAATGCTCTGGCTACGCATGATATGGAGGGGGCAATTTTCAGGACTGCTCTCGGACAGGATATTTATACCCAGGCTTCAATACCTAACGGTCATTACCACCACCTTGAACTTATAAACCGTGTAAGGAAATATGATACTATTGCTGATTTCCTTGTGGGAGAGAAAGTAAAGGATGGAGTAATACACGCATGTTACAGGAATAATATACCGTTTGTCCTTACGGGATCTATCAGGGACGACGGTCCTCTTCCGGGAGTTTTTGCAAATGTCTATGAAGGACAGGATGCGATGAGAAAGCATATCAGAAGGGCTACAACAGTATTGGGACTAGCTACACAGCTTCATTCCATAGCAACAGGGAATATGACACCGTCATACCAGGCGGTGGATGGAGTTGTCAGGCCGGTTTTCATATATAATGTAGATATATCTGAATTTGCGGTAAATAAATTAAGAGACAGAGGAACTACGGAGGTCACTTCTATAGTCACAAATATTCAGGATTTTCTGGTAAACCTATCACGCAATCTGACAAAATAACATTTATAACCGTTGAAAGGACTCGAAAGGGTCCTTTCTTAATATTCCCATTTACCCTTTTGCGGATTTTATGTAAACTAAATAATAATACAATATAAGCATTTAAAGTTGAGAGTTAATACTTAATGCAAAAATCAGCTTAAACCTTTTCCTTTTAGTAATTCTTAAATACTCACTATTCCCGAATTAACTGTCAACTGTCAATTGTCAACTATCAACTATCAACTATATAAAGAGGGATTCTATGAAAAAAATAATTACCTGGTCATGTCTTATTGTTTTTACCCTGTGTTTGCTGTTACCGGTATTTTCTTATGCTTCAACTGACAATCAAGTTTACGTAAATGTCAACGGTCAGAGAATTTACCCAAGTACTCCGGCATTTATAAGGAATGGAAGGACCCTGGTGCCCCTGCGCGGGATTTTTGAAAAGTTGGGAGCCAGCGTTGAGTGGAATGCTAATGATAGAAGTGTAACTGTCGTATATAAAAATACTACTGTTTACCTTCAGATTGACAATAACAGTGCCACTGTAAACGGAGCAGGGAAGTGGATGGATGTCGCGCCTGAAATTGACAATAACAGTACCATGATCCCGTTAAGGTTCATTTCAGAGAGCATTGGAATGTGGGTTCAATGGATACCTGAAACAAGAGCTGCAACAGTAACCGACCCCAATTACTTTAACAACCAGACTTCGGGAACTGTACTCGGATATACCACCAACGACTACCCCGGAGATAACGGGTCATATTCATCACTTTCGAAATACCATCAGAACATGACCAGTATTGCTGCATTTTCAGATTACTTTGATACCAGCGGAAACCTTGAAAATATAGGTCAATCTCAGGACAATTCAGTAGCACTTGCCAACACAGATAATATTAAACCGTTATTATTGGTATGTAATTACAGCAGTGGAAACTTTGATATCGACCTCGCCCATGCGGTCCTGTCAAATGCCTCCAGGCGCGCAGCACTAGAGCAGAATATACTTGTGGCTCTCAGCCGGGGGGCTTATTCAGGTGTAAATATAGATATTGAACATATATATTGGTATGACAGGCAGTATTATACAAGCCTTGTAAAGGAACTAAAACAAAAGCTCACACCATATGGGTATTTAACTACTTTATCGGTTTCTGCCAAGAATATGGAAAGTAACGATAATTGGGACGGAGCATTCGATTATGCCCAAATAGGACAATATGCCGACCAGATTACATTGATGACATATGACGAACATAATCCGGCAAGCGATGCAGGCCCTGTAGCATCCCAACCTTGGGTGGACAGTGTGTTGAGTTATGCTTCTTCACTTATGCCGGCTAAAAAAATCCTTCTTGGTATACCCGGTTACGGCTACGATTGGTCAAGCAGCGGAGTAAAAGCCTTATCCTACTCGAATATTGAGAATCTTATTCAGAACAATGGGCTGCAGGCAATTTGGGACAGCAGTTCAATGACGCCCCATTTATCTTACTCTAGCAATGGAGTATCCCATAACGTCTGGTTTGAAAACGGGCAGAGCCTTTCATTGAAGCTGGCTCTAGTAAACAAGTATGGACTTGGAGGAATAGCAATCTGGAAATTGGGTTATGACAATGATGATTTTTGGTCGGCAATAAAAGCGGTAATGGGTTAAACTTGTTAAAATTAGATTTATAGGTTTATTGGGAGACTGTAGCCAGTCTCTTTTTTTATTTGGAAGATATTTATGGAATATATTAAAACAATCTGCGAATAATAAAACAAGAAAACTTTTTATAAAAGTCCTTGTGTATTTTCAATTATTCAACGAGCAGGCTGCTTTATACAGCAATATTCAACATAAACGGAGTGAGTTGCTTGACTAAAAAGAAGGGTGTTCCGCTATTGCTTATTGGCTTTTTTATAGCTGCAATAGCATTATCCCTGGTACTTATTTACGGAAATAATACAAAAGGTAATGATAAGAAACAGCCTGTGCCAAAGACAGGTTTGAATATGGTTACGCCGATACCGGTTCCTGAAGTTTTTAAAAGTCCTGCAAAATCGGGATCAGTTACGATTCTTCCATGGAATAGCGATGACAAATTCAAGGCTTCAATGACAGCGGCAGGAACTCCTGTACTTTTGGCTGCATATTGTACGGTCCTGAAGGATCCGCTTCCGGGTGAAGAATATAACGTTCACCACGCAGCAGATCTTCTCAAGAATTATATCATTAAGCCGTGGCAGGTATTTTCCCAAAACGATGCTATTGGTCCGTACAGCTTGGATAGAGGCTTTAAGGAAGGTCCCACCTATATCGGTTCAAAGCTTCAAAAGACAATAGGGGGTGGAGTATGTAAGATTGCCTCTACCTTGTATAATGTAGCTGTTTTAAGCAATCTTCAGATTGTAGAAAGGCATCTGCACAGCATGCCTGTCCCGTATGTGCCTTATGGGCAGGACGCTACGGTTTCCTATGGGTCTATGGACTTCAGGTTCAAAAATGATTCCGACAGCCCGGTACTTATATGGGCTCAGGGAATTGACAACACACTTTACATCGCGTTTTACGGAAAAGCCAAACCGGATACGGTTGAGTGGAAGCATGAAATTTCAAATGTAGTACCTGCCCCAAGATTGACGCGGGTAAATTCTTCCCTGCCAAGCGGAACCGAGAAGGTTGTCAGTGAAGGTATGGACGGAGCTACGGTAAGGTCCTGGGTACTGATAAAAAAACAGGACGGCTCGGTTGAAAAAAGATATATGAGTACAAGCGTATATGAGCCTATGGCATATATTATTGAAACAAACAAATAGCAGTTGGTCTAATTCTAAAAATTTTAGCAGCTTGAAGACTTAACAGGTACAGAAGGATTTTCTCCTTTATTGTGACTCCTCTTATAATTGATATAAAACAGAGCGGTTGCTGCAAGCCTGAGAAAACTATCCATATACATTGTGAAGTAAATGGATGTATGCTTGTAAATCCATACGCCCACAAGCGGTGAGGCAAAATTGGATATGTTGATGAATGTTGTATAAATGGCTATGTTCAGAGTTTTGTTTTCCTGAGGGACCGTGTTCATAAGGTTTTCAAACAATGCCAGCTGAAAAGCCGAGAATAGAAAGCCTACCAATATTGTGAACAGCAATGCTTCAAAAAGGCTTTTTGAAATGACAAGCAACAGCGGGTTCAAAGCCAGACCGAAGCCGCCTATTATAATTACCCACCCTGCACCCTTCCTGTCAACCATCCTGCTCCACAGCGTGTACGTAACAACTCCTGCAAGACCGGTTCCTACATTGAGGAAACTGAGCCATGCTTCATTTGCATGAAGAAAGTTTACCTGGAATATAAAGAAGAGTGGCCATGTCATCTGCCAGGTTATATGGAATAAAAAAGCAGTTAGGATAAAGGATTTAAAAGGCTTATCGGCTGCTGCCTTCTTTACGGTTTGGATCAGGATCTTTAAATTATGACTGGTAGTTGGCTTTTCAGTTATTTCATAGCCTGTAACCCTGGATAGAAACCATATCTGTATTAAAGCGAATACAAAAGCTATAAAGAAGAATATTTGATACAACGTCACTCTCTGCCCGTCGGTATGCGGAATATAAGCCAGTATCAGTCCTGTACACAGCAACGAGATCATTCCAAACAAGTTACCCAGTTTGCTTCTGGCAGCATATACCCTGTTCCTTAAGCTGCCGTCAAATACGTCGGAAAAAAAGGACTGCCAGCAGATAATATATACGGAATAGGGCCAGTTTAGGATTGCGATTGCTATAATATACCAAAATACCCTTGAGGTACCTGTGAAAGGTGTAAAAGCTGCAATTGGGTACAAAATTCCCGTACAAAGTGCCAAAACGGCAACAACTTTCTTTTTATCCCTGAATCTTCCCACCAGCATTGCACCGGGTATAACCGCCAGAATCCCCATCAGAGCAGGAATTGATGAAATCAGCCCTATTTGGTAATCCCCGGCTCCCATACGCTTTCCGAACATTGTAAAAAAAGGGTTGGCTATATTAATGATTATTGTTATTGCAATGCCTTCATATATAAAAAAAAGCGAATTTTTGTCTACTGAAGATTTTGATTTAAACATTTTTTATGTCAATGCCTCCGCTCATATAAATATGTTAACATAACAGATGCTATTTTTGAAGAGGTTTGGCAACAGGCAACTTCTGTAATGATTTACAATAAGCCTCTATCAGACAAAATTAGTAAATAAACGTATTAACTATATGTTGTGGCTAATTTAATTAAGATTATCTAGGGAGGATCCTCAAAATGCAGGAAATAAGTAATATTTCAGAACCAAATGATATTGCTGGTTTTGATAAAGGTTCTTTTTCAATTGATGAAAAAGTTGATGATAGTATAAAAGACATGAAAGAAAAGGGTTTGGGAAAAAGCTTTTTTGTACTTTGGCAGGGTCAGCTTGTCTCCATGCTGGGTGATGTTATTTACAGTATAGCCTTAGGCTTCTGGGTATTGGCAGTTACGGGCTCTACTGGACTAATGGGAACGCTTATGGCGGCTTCAACTCTTCCGGGAGTACTTGTATCACCAGTTGCAGGTGTTTTGGTTGACCGGTATGACAGAAGAAAATTAATGATTATAATGGATGTGCTGAGAGGAATAAGCATCACAGCAGTAGGTATCGCAGCATATACGGGAGTGCTTGCCGTATGGATGGTATTTGCAGCAGGCATGCTAATGAGCATATGTGGAGCATTTTTTACCCCTGCAGTTAATTCCGCTGTCCCGGATATAGTTCCCAAATCGAAGATAACTAGTGCCAATTCTTTGCTGCAAATGGTCTTCCCAGCTTCCAATATTATTGGCAATGCTGTGGGAGGATTCATTTATAAAGCGCTGGGTGCCTCGATCATGTTTCTATTCAACGGATTGTCATTTCTATTTTCGGGGACCTCAATATTGTTTACAAAAGTTCCAAAAATAAATCAGCCTGAGGAAAAGAAACATTTTATTACTGATATGAAGGAAGGCTTTTCTTTTGTATGGAAGTTCAAAGGCTTGAAATATGCCTTACTTATGACTTCTGTAGTGAATTTCTTTGCGTTTATAGCGATTACTCTTTTAATTCCTCTGTTTGAACGTTCTCCTGAACTGGGATCGGGATTGTATGGAGTAGCAATGGCATGTTTTACCGGAGGTACACTTCTTGGATTCATTTTTGCTTCTATTATAAAAATACCTGCTCATAAAAGAACACGTATCTTTTTTGTATCCTGTGCAATATTCTGTATAGGCGCCGTTATTTTCTCGAGTTTGAAAATTGTGCTTGTAATGTTGATTCTGCTGCCTGTCAGCGGTTTCTTCAACGCTATAGTAAATGTACTGCTTATGTCTTCAGTCCAGCTTACAGTGCCGCAGAATATGAGGGGCAAGGTGTTCTCCCTGATGGGAATGGTTACGCAGGGTTTGACGCCATTTGCAATGGCTCTTGGCGGTATTCTGGCTGAATTCATTCCTATAAGGATAATTATGGCGTTAAGCTTTCTGATAGTATTTATTGTTTTTATGCCGTTCGCATTTGTAAAGTCTTTCAGCAGGTTTATCAATTTTGACCCTGATAAGGAGAAGCTTGAGGATATATTGTAATAGGAACGGTGAGGGCACCGTTCCCTACAGTAGATATTTGTTCCCTTCCCCCAATGCCCTGGGGGAAGGGTTAGGGATGAGGGTTGGTACAGAATGAGCTAGAGAGGGAGTTTACCCTGAGGTTAGGTTTGGTTATAGGAAACATTGCCCAAACATATGTTTGCATATCGTTTTTGATATGTTATAATAAGACATATGATTTTTTTATTTGGGAGTTTATTATGCCTGATTTTAAGATAGTTTCAAACTACAAACCATGCGGTGACCAACCTGATGCCATAGATGTGCTGAGCCGCGGAGTGAACAGGGGCTACAAGCACCAGACCCTTCTCGGGGTTACAGGCTCGGGAAAAACCTTTACTATGGCAAATGTCATAGAAAAGGTTCAGAAGCCAACATTGGTCATAGCTCACAATAAAACACTTGCTGCACAGCTTTGCAGTGAATTCAAGGAATTTTTCCCCGATAATGCTGTTGAGTACTTCGTTAGCTATTATGATTATTACCAGCCGGAGGCATATATTCCTTCTACCGATACCTATATAGAAAAGGATTCATCCATTAACGAAGAGATAGACAGACTCAGGCATTCAGCAACAGCATCCCTTTTTGAAAGAAGGGATGTTATAATTGTTGCCAGTGTCTCCTGTATATACGGTCTGGGTGATCCCGAGGACTATACCGAGCTAATGCTTTCATTAAGGCCTGGAATGCACAAGGACAGGGACGATGTGATACGGAAGCTGGTAGATATACAATATGAAAGAAATGAAGTGGATTTTAAGCGCGGAAAATTCAGAGTAAGGGGAGATGTCCTGGAAATATTCCCTTCCAACACTTCTGAAAAAGCGGTGCGTGTTGAATTTTTCGGGGATGAAATAGAGAGAATCACCGAGGTCGATTACCTTACTGGTGAAATACTTGGCAACATGTCACATGCAGCTATTTTCCCGGCATCCCACTATGCTACTACCAGAGGGAAAATGGAAAAGGCTCTTGTGACTATAGAAAAAGAGCTCGATGAAAGACTCAAGGAGCTCAAGGAACAGGGAAAGCTTGTTGAAGCCCAAAGGCTTGAGCAGAGGACCAGATATGATCTGGAAATGATGGCTGAGGTAGGGTTCTGCCAGGGAATTGAAAATTACTCCAGGCATATAAGTGGCAGAACACCCGGAAGTTCGCCCTACACACTTATAGATTATTTCCCTGATGATTTTCTTATGATAATAGACGAATCCCATGTAACTGTGTC
>JAUZPR010000120.1 GCA_030705825.1 Bacillota bacterium
ATCGGAGGACTGGGATGGCAAAATTAATATCTAAATATTTTAAGTTATCAATAATAATCGGAACATTATTAATATTCGAAAAAGAAATAAAATATTTGATAAAGGGCTCCGTAAATATGGATATAATCGATATTATGGTCGATATAGCTATTTACATTGGCTTTGTTATTATAGCTGTAATATTAAGAAAAAACTATATAATTAATCAGATTTCTTCTGATAGAACTGTTAAAAAATAAGCTGCCGACCTTTTTGCCTGTCAGCAGCTTAAATATACCTGTTTCACGACCTGCCTATTGAAAACCACGACACAACCATTTTAAAGAACAGCCTGATAAACGACGCCCGTTCAACCTTGCTTTCAGCCACAATATCATACCTTCCGACTTCCCTGTCTCCTACGGTATATACGGCTTCCCCAACCTTCTGTCCCGCTTTTATGGGTGCCGTCAGGTTATCCACCATTTTGACCTCCCGGGACACCTTGGATTTCTCACCCTTGTTTAGAAGAAGTTTTACCTCATCCGGGAAAATACCTTTTACTTCAACCGCCGTTCCTTTTTTAACAGGTATGTTTCCTACAACCTCTCCCTTATCCGCCATCTTGATCACTTCAAAGTTGGAAAACCCAAAATCTAACAGCTTTTTAGCCTCTGCGAATCTGGTATTAGAATCGGGTTCACCGAGTACTACGGCAATCAGTTGAAGATTATTTCTCTTTGCCGAAGCAGATAAACAAAACCCTGCCTTATTTGTAAAACCTGTTTTCAAGCCGTTGGTCCCCTGATAGAACCTGACCAGCTTATTTGTATTATCCAGTGAAAAAGTTCCGTTTCTAAAGGTATCCTGCCATTTGGACGTAAGTTCAAGAATTTTGGGATGCTTCATAATAAGTTCACGGGACATAACGGCAACATCATAGGTGCTGCTGTAATGCCCATCATCGGTAAGCCCTGTTGCATCAAGAAATTTGGTATCCTTCATTCCCAGTTCCCTGGCTTTATCATTCATAAGAGAAACGAAGGTTTCTTCACTGCCTGCTATTTTTTCACCCAGCGCGACAGCGGCGTCATTAGCCGAGTGTATTGCAACTGCTTTTAACATTTCCCATACTGTAAATTCCTCTCCGGGCTTTAGGTATACCTGTGAACCTCCCATTCGGTAAGCATGCTCGGATGCAACTACCTTTGTATCCAGAGTCAGAGTACCGTTATCTATTGCCTCCATTACAAGAAGCATAGTCATTATCTTGGTTACGCTGGCAATTGCCAGCTTTTCATGGCTGTCCTTTTCGAACATTACATTTCCGGAAGCCGCATCCAGAATAATTGCCGATTTGGCCTTCAGGTCCATCAGGTTGGTTTTGTTCAGAATTTTGGCTACGGTAGCTGCTTCATATACTGAATCGGGATCAACCGGAGCTGCAGCAGCGGGAACGATAAATAGATTGGTAAAAATCATCAGAGCAATAAAAAAACTGAAAAATCTTTTTTTAGACACCGGAATACACCACCCTTAAGTATTAAGTTCAATTAAGGAAAATAAATTATATATGTCTGATTAGTTTTTATCTGGAGTTGTTCAAAGATAAATTTGTGATATGTAAATGTTTTAAGCCTGGCTTCCTACTACATTCTTATGCCAAACCTGTCTTGTATATGCTGTAATAGCAATTGACTTAACAAATAAATCCCGATAGAAAAGGCTGATGCAATAATGCATCAGCCCATTATTCAAGTTTCTGGCTAATTTTCTACAATACCAAGTATCAAAGGTCTTTTTGCAGGTTCATCATTTCCTATTAAAAAAGCCTGTTCAAGTATGTCCAAAGCTTCACTTACCCTTTCCGGCCTGTTGGTATATAATCTTGCGATTACATCCCCTCTTTCAACCCTCATCCCGGTTTTCCTGTTCAAAATTATCCCGGCTGTATAGTCAATCACACTTTCCTTTGTTTCTCTTCCGGCTCCAAGCACCATTGACGCTATTCCCAGAGAATCGGTATTTATATGGGATATGTAACCGCTTCTGACAGCTGTAAAATCAAAGGAATGGGCTGCCTGTCCGAATAAGGTGTTATCATTTATAACTTTTATATTTCCACCCTGTTGATCTATCATCTGTTCCAGCTTTCCAAGCGCGCTACCGTCCTTTAGCGTCTGTCCGGCTTTGGTCTTACATTCTTCATAAGTACCCTGCTCTCCAAGCTGCAGCATCCTTGAGGCCAGTTCTATACAAACCTCTTCGAGGTCAACCGGGCCTTTTCCTTTTAGTGTTTCAACCGCCTCTATAACTTCAAGGGAATTTCCTATGGCATTACCTAAAGGTATGTCCATATCTGTAATAACAGCAAGGGTTTTTCTGCCGGTTTGATGTCCTATCCTGACCATTGCTTGTGCAAGGGCTGTTGAGTCTTCAACTGTTTTCATAAAAGCACCGCTGCCGGTCTTAACATCCAGGACTATCCTGTCGGCTCCCGAAGCAAGCTTTTTACTCATAATACTGCTGGCTATAAGGGATATATTATTTACTGTTGCGGTGACATCCCTCAAAGCGTAGATTTTTTTGTCGGCCGGAGCAAGGTTTCCTGTCTGTCCGGCAATTGCAATGCCTATTTTTTTTATATTACTTATAAACTCGTCTATTGAAATTGCAGTCCTGAAACCTGGAATAGACTCAAGCTTATCTATCGTACCCCCGGTATGTCCAAGTCCTCTCCCAGACATTTTAGCAACCGGTATACCGCATGCCGATACAATGGGACCTACGATAAGTGTTGTCTTATCCCCTACTCCGCCTGTACTGTGTTTATCCACCTTGATTCCGCTTATAGCCGAAAGGTCTATCATATCTCCAGAAGCAGCCATTATCATAGTAAGGTCGGAAGTCTCCCTTTCATTCATCCCCCTCAAAAATATAGCCATAAGAAGTGCGGAAGCCTGGTAGTCAGGTATTGTCCCGCCGCAGTAGCCTTTAATAAAGAATTCTATCTCCTCAAAGGATAGTTCAAATCCGTCCCGTTTCTTTTCAATGATTTCATACATCCGCATGATAAACACCCCTTTTGTAAGTGTACAGTTAACAGTGTACAGTTTGAAATCAGTGTACATTGTAAACTGTACACTATTTTAATCAACTGTACATTGTACACTCATTCAAGAAGCTTTTCCCATTTTCCGTTTTTCCTGTTTCCAGGATATCAGCCACAGTTGCTCCCAGATCGGCAAAAGTTGATCTGATTCCCAGGTCGATTCCTTTTTTGATCTTTTTTCCGTATATTAAAAGCGGAACATATTCTCTTGAGTGGTCTGTACTTTCAGTTGTAGGATCGCAGCCGTGATCAGCTGTAATAAACAGTATATCGTCTTCACCCAGGGCATTTATTATTTCAGGTATCCTGGCATCAAACTCAACTAGTGCATTGGCGTAGCCTTCCACATTGTTTCTATGGCCATAAACCATATCGAAATCAACCAGATTGGTAAAAATCAAGCCGTCAAAGGTTTGTTTCATGTATTCCAGGGTTTTATCAACTCCATCCATATTATTGTGTATATGTACCGATTCGCTGATTCCCTGTCCTGCGTATATATCTACAATCTTCCCCACTGCTTTTACCAGCAAGCCTTTTTCTGTAATATAATCTAGTACGGTTTTTTCTATAGGTTTCAAGGAAAAGTCATGTCTTCTGTCTGTTCTGGTAAAATTACCGGGTTCACCTGTAAAGGGCCTTGCAATAACCCTTCCTACAGCATGCTTCCCTGTCAGTATTTCTCTGGCCTTCCGGCACATTTCATACAGTTCTTCCACCGGAATAACCGATTCATGAGCTGCAATCTGAAAAACGCTGTCTCCAGATGTGTAAACAATAGGATAACCTGTTTTGATGTGTTGCTCACCCAGCTGTTTTATAATCTCGGTACCGCTTGCCGGATAATTTCCAAGTACTTTTGTCTTAATGGCATCCTGAAATCTGTCTATGATATCCTGAGGAAATCCATGAGGATAAACAGGAAAAGGGTTCTTGAGAACTATGCCCATTATCTCCCAATGCCCTGTAGTTGTATCTTTACCTGCCGATACTTCAGCCATTTTGCCAAAGCAGCCCTGAGGTTGATTTTCCTTTTTGAAGCCCTTGCTTCCTACTATGTTACCCAATCCTAGTTTTTCAAGGTTGGGAAGCTTGAAATCGTTTATCCTTCCTGCTATATTTCCAAGAGTGTTGCTTCCTGTATCGCCGTAAGCTGTCGCATCCGGCAGTTCTCCAATTCCAACACTGTCCATAACTATTACTACCGCTCTAGCCATATAATCCCTCCAGAGTTTTATATATATTTTTTGCTCCTATTCCGCCTATTACCCATTTCACCCATTATTATATATTTTTTCTAAACAAAATATAAGAGGACATTTCAATTGAAATGTCCTCCAACTTATGCTTTTACTTAACTCTGAACTCTTAACCCGAACTTTATTATGCTCTCGGATGAGTCTTTTTATATATCTCCTTGATCTTGTTCTTTGCAATTTGTGCATAAATCTGGGTAGAAGATATATCAGAGTGCCCCAGCATTTCCTGTATGGATCTCAAATCGGCACCGTTTTCAAGCAAATGAGCTGCAAAGGAATGCCTTAAAGTATGCGGCGTAATATCCTTGCTTATTTTTGCCTGGTTCTTATACTGCTTGATAATCTTCCAGAATCCCTGCCTGGTTAATCTTCTTCCGTTGATATTTACAAACATGGCTTTTTCATCGTTTCTCTGGATCAAAAGACTTCTCGCTTTGGCCAGGTATTCCTGGATTGCTGAAATTGCCATCGAGCCTATGGGGATCATTCTTTCCCTGTTTCCCTTGTTACACTTTATAAATCCCATATCGAGATTTATATCCTGGGTATCAAGGTTAATCAATTCTGATACTCTAATACCCGTAGCATAAAGCAATTCGAGCATAGCCTTATCTCTGTAGCCTTTCAAGTCGGTACATTTAGGTTGATCCAAGAGTAACTCGACTTCTTTTGTGGAAAGAATCTGCGGCAGCTTTTTTTCTACCTTTGGAGATTCAAGATCCGATGTAGGATCGTGGTCAATCAGCTTGTTTTTTGCTATGTATTGGTAGAATGACCTTATTGACGCAAGATTTCTGGAAATTGTAGAGGTTGCTCTTCCTTTCTTTTGTAAACTCAATAAATATGCAATCACTGTAGTTTTATTCGTAGTGGAAATATTCTGTAGATTCATTTCTCTCAGATAGCTTATGTATTGTTCTATATCTCTTCGATATGATTGCAATGTGTTTAATGAAAGTCTCTTATCCCTCTCTAAAAAATTTACAAATTTCTGAACTAAAGCTTCCATTAACAAATTACTCCTTTTTATATATTTATTTAATATTTAGAACTATATCCAAAATGTGTAATCAACTTATTTGATTTTAATACATTTTAAAACAATTTAAAAGAAAATTTTTCTATTAATTATAAATTATACATTTACATATTTCTACATTTATAGAAAAAATCCTTCTAAGATTTACATAAATATTCCACACTTAACATTAATTTTTAAGAAATCTGTTTCTGTATGGTCTATCCTTCATATGTATTATTGACTATTATATCGTGTATTATACATAAAATTCCTATAACGGTAACATTCTTCTGTTTACATCAATCAAAAGAAGTAATTCATCCTACTATGGTAGGTGCTATCATTCTTACAAACACAGGTATTATATAAACCTCTATGAGAATTCCGAGAAAGATTACAAAAGTTAATATCATAGTTGTCATACAATATGCCACAAAATTTGTTTTTAAGTTATCCTTCAAAACATGCTTTATGGATTTGTTTTTAATCATATCCAAGGAGAAATTTATACCATTCACACCTAGAGCTATAAGGCATGGAACAATTACAATCTCTTTAGGCAATATTGAGAGCAGTGTAAAAAGTACTCCCTTGAAAGCAAGTGTCTGAATAATAAACCCTGAAGTAAAACCTGTTATGAAACCTCTGATCCCGACCAGTACATAAATAAATGGAATACCGATTATGGTGAGTCCAAGTATCCATAACATGCCTATAACCTTTAAATTTTCAATTAGTGCTGCACTTAGCAGGGCGCCGTTATCCACCTTTTGATTGGACAGCAGCTGTAAAAAACCCTGAAAATAATTTGTCAGTTCGTCTCTTTGTATTGAACTTAATCCGTTTACAGTAAAAGCACCTGCTGAAACCCCTATAATGAATGCCAGAAAAAGGAACAAGTATTTATTTGCATTTTTCTTAATGTGTATTATTAGCGTATTACGCATTTTCGTAAGCACTTTGTTTACCTCATAAGTTATTTATTTTGGTATGTCTATAAAAATTCTATGCCGTAATAATAAAAAAAATTACAATATGTAAAACATATTGCAATTTTTTAGTAAACCATATTAAGTTCAATTGAGAATTGAAAATTAAGAATTGTTTACATTAACTTCGTTAATTAACTGTCCTCTGTCAACTGTCAACTGCCTCTATCTCGCCTTTTATTATTTTTTCAGCCAGAAGTATGCCTATTATGGTCTTGGCATCGGTTATCTGATTGGTCATTACCATTTGGATGAGCTGTTTTACAGGCAGCTTTTCACAGGAAATAAATTCGTCCGGATCGGCATCGGGCTGTCCCTCTTTTAAATCAACAGCAGCATACATATGCAGTATTTCGTTTGAAAACCCGGGTGTACTGTGTATGCTTGTCAGGTGCTTCATATGTTTTGCCGTTAGACCTGTTTCCTCCATAAGTTCTCTTTTGGCGCAGTCCAGTGGTTCTTCCCCCGGATCCAGTTTCCCTGCCGGTATTTCCAGTGTAATTCTTTCTATCGGCTTTCTGTACTGCCTTACCATATATATTTCCCCATCGGAGCTTATAGGTATAACAACGGCAGCTCCCGGATGTGAGACTATATCCCTTTTGGAAATATTCCCGTCGGGAAGCTCTACCTCAAGAACATCCAATTCAATTATCCCGCCTGTATATATGTGCTTTTTACTTAATGTTTTTTCGTAATACTCCATCCTTCTCCTCCCCAAACTCTATTGAAATATCATGATTATTGCAATTTCTGAATATCCTATATATATAAATTCCAAACGAGGTGATATTGTGATTCAGGTTATAACCTGTAACAAAATTAGAATATCAGGTACTGTAACTGAGGTAGTGACCTGGCTTAAAGAGCTTTCAATCAATTACCGTTATATAAAAGACATAATAGATGCAAAAATGAACGTGCTCAAAGAATCTTGATTTCGATTCCTATGACAGCTTGTTTTTATGATTTTTTATTTCATCAGTCGCAAGCTTGTCGCATTTGTTATTATATTCATTATCACTATGGCCTTTTACCTTGATCCACATTATTTGGTGTATCGAAGAAAGCCTGTCCAATTCCTGCCAGAGCTCCTTGTTTTTTACCTCTTCCTTGCCGGAATTTACCCAACCGTTTTGTTTCCATTTATCAAGCCACTTTTTTTCAAAACAGTTTATCAAATATGCACTGTCACTGTACAAGTCCACAATACAAGGTTCTTTTAGTATTTTCAGAGCTTCTATTGCAGCTGTAAGTTCCATCCTGTTGTTTGTTGTGGTCTCCTCAAAACCTGACAGTTCCCTGTAGTGTTCTCCATACATAAGTATTGCTCCCCATCCTCCGTTGCCTGGATTTCCGGAACATGCACCGTCAGTATAAATGGTTATCTTTTTCATATGAACTCCTGAAAAGTCTATTTTTGATTTCTTAAACCTTAAGTATCCGAAGTTTCATTGGCGGCTTCGTTATAAAATTGATCCTTGTTTTCCCTGACTTTCCTGCGAATTTTTTGTTTAAGCCAGAAAAAGCCTGCTACTGAATAAAGCAGCGAGCCTGAAGAATCAAATATCAAATCTGTCATTGTATCGAAAAGATCATCCTGCATTCTGTACCCAAATGTCCTATCCATTATGAATTCGTAAATTTCCCAGAGTGTTCCTATCGTTACCGAAAAACAAAATGTAAATATCACAATAAATAACGGGCTTAATTTGCCGGTTTTGCCGTTCCTTGTCAACAGCCATGCAAATTTATAACCAATGTACCCGAAAATCAAGCCTGAGACACTGTGAAGCATTATATCCCACCAGAAGAACTTATCAAAAAACAAAAGGGTTTCTCCCAGAAAAATTGCCGCAAAAATATAAAGTACTAAAACAATTTCGATGAATACCGACAACTTGAGATATAATTTCTTTTTAACAAAATCCGGTACAAAGGTTATTAATAATGCCGTGGAACAATCTTTAAAATAAACCCAATCGGTTCTTATTACCGACATAATTCCTGCAACCAGAATTATAACTCTTACGGCAAAATACACAATTAGCTTTATTTTTTCCAATGTCCGCATATTTAATACCTCACCGAAACCTTTTCCTTTATAAAAACATGTATATTAAGCAGATACATGTTTTTATTCCGGCTTAAACCAATATAAGCTCCGGCAGGATATTTTTATTGTTTTACTCAACTTTCCCACATCATTATTACACTTCAGCCGTTCATTTGAAATATCGAACGCTTCAACGATATTTCAAATTTATTTGATGTTTATACCGCTGAGAATGGCTGTTAATTCAAAGTGGGAAAGTTGAATTATCTAACCGTATATTTTCCCGAATTCCCTTGCTTTTTTAGTACACTCGTTCATTGCTTCCATCACTGCATATCTAAAACCATTCTTTTCAAGTGAGCTTACTGCTTCGATAGTTGTTCCTGCAGGAGAGCAAACCTGGTCCTTAAGCTCTCCGGGATGCTTTCCGGTATCAAGTACCATCTTTGCAGAACCCAGAACAGCCTGGGCTGCAAGTCTGTATGCAAGATTGCGCGGTATTCCCGAAAGTACTGCAGCATCAGCCATTGCTTCTATAAACATAAATACATATGCAGGACTGCTGCCTGTCAGTGCAGTTACTTCGCTCATAAGCTTTTCTTCAAGGTATTCAACCTTGCCGGCACATTCCAGCAGCATCCTGACATTTTCAGCATCACTTTCGGTAACTTCCTTACCGTATGAAATAAGCGACATCCCTTCGCCTACAAGAGCAGGAGTATTAGGCATTACCCTAACCACCTTTTTATCCTGGCCTATTATATCCTTGTAAAATTTGATAGGAATTCCCACTGCTATGGAAACCAGAAGTTTTTGACCTGTAAATTCAGTTTTGCAGGATTCAAGTGCTGTTTTAACTATATTGGGCTTAACTGCAAGAATAACCACATCTGAAGTTTGAACCAACTGTGTGGCTGAAGCAGCTGCGATCGTTCCCGTTTCTTCAGCTAATGCAGCAAGTTTTGACTTGTCCACATCATATATATACAAATTTTGGGCCGGCAGGGCACCTGATTTTACTATACTCTTTATTAGAGCCGTTCCCATATTCCCTGTTCCTATAAATCCAACCTTAATTTCCATGAAATCACTCTCCAAACATTTTTTATCTTTAAGTATGATATCACAATTTATCTAACTTTCCCACCCTTTAATACTTTTCTTATCATCTTCTATTGACACTTCTACAAAGTGTATTGTATACTATGTATTGTCTCGTAGGGGAGTAGCGCAATTGGTAGAGTAGCGGTCTCCAAAACCGTCGGTTGCAGGTTCGATCCCTGTCTCCCCTGCCAAATAAAAAGCCTGGAAGTTATTTATAGCTTCCGGGCTTTTTATATTTACTTTCCACTACCTATCAAATAAATTCTCAGAACAGGTTTTAATTGAATAATAACATAAATATTAATTGTATAACAGCTTACTTATTCAACTTTTCTTTGGTAATATTCTGTTATTTTTATCATATTATTGGGTAATCCTATTAAATATAGAAGGAGTGATTTATATAAAGAAATATGCCGCTGCAATATTTATTATATTGATTCTACTTATTGGTTTCGGTATGTATAATATCTTCTTCTCAAAAGTTAATTTTGAATATTTATATGACGGAGTTATTGATTTATCGGGCTTAAGTCAAACAGATTATGAAAACCTGACAAGTCATAAGGCATATTTATTTAATTTCCGGGATAAATGGTTTGACTTCAGGAATAAGTATCTAGTAAATGACCAGATTTCCAAATTTAAATTTTCCTGGCAGTTTCTAGTGGTTTTTACCGATTTGAACACTGCCAATGGATATAAAATTTATGAGATAAGCAAAATAAACAAGCGTTTTTTATCGTTGAACATCAATTTGAATCCTAAAGGGTCAGTTGATAAAACGACGGGTTTTTCGGCAAATGCAAGAAATAAAATAGTTATGATATATAAAGTTGACGTTGGATTATTATCAGGCCTCTACTCTCCGAAAACACATTTTAAGTAATACTAAATGCTGCTATTGCCGTATAGAGATTATATAGAATGCAAATGCCAGAATTATGGCAAGTATCATATCCCTTGTTTTTTGCGTCAAGTATTCACTCTCCTATTTATAAGCTAATATATAATATTCCAAAGTATATGAAAAACATAAATTGAAGATTCTTCATACTGATGATATAATCTACCCTATCAAAAAATATGCCTTTGGAGGAAGCTATGGACAATTTCAATAATGTAACGGCAGTTAAAAAAG
>JAUZPR010000121.1 GCA_030705825.1 Bacillota bacterium
GAAGGAAATAGATTATGACGGCAGCAAGGATACCACCTATACAGGTAAAGGCGGCATAAAGCTTAATCTATTCAACAGGCTGCTTTTTGCATTAAGGAATCAGGATTTCAATATGCTGGTATCGGGTTATGTATCATCAGACTCAAAGCTTTTGATAAACAGGAATATAATAACCAGAGCACAGAAGGCTGTTCCGTTCCTTACTGTTGATCAGGATCCGTACATGCTTTTGACCTCCGACGGAAGATTAAAATGGATACTTGACGCTTATACAACGTCAGATTACTATCCTTATTCCCAGGATGCAAGTGAATACGGCAGTTTCAATTATATAAGAAACTCTGTAAAGATAGTTATAGATGCTTATGATGGATCAGTCAGTTATTATATAATTGATAAGAATGATCCTATAGTAGAAATGTATAACAAGGCATATCCCGGTTTGTTCAGCAAGGATCCGCTGCCGGCTGATATAGCCTCACATTTGAGGTATCCTGAGCTTCTGTTCAAGATACAGAGCGAGATGCTCAGAAGGTATCACCTGGATCCCAATGTAGCAGAAAATCCTCAGAAGTTCTATGACAACCAGGATAAATGGGATATACCTCAGTTACAGGCAGGCGGACAAGACAGTCAGACACAAAATATGGACCCATACTACAACATGGTCAAAATGCCCGGTGGGGTCAGTGATAAGGAAGAATTGGTACTGATGAGACCATTCACTCCATCCAACAAGAACAATATGACCTCCTGGCTTTCAGTAAGAAGTAATACGCTGTCTAATTACGGGCAGCTTGTATTGTTCAGCTTCTCCAACAATACCAATATATACGGCCCGAATCAGGTTCAGTCAAAGATAAATCAGATTGAACAGATATCAAGCGATATGACACTATGGGGGCAGAGAGGATCTTCGGCATATATGGGCAATCTTCTGGTAATTCCGGTAGAAGATACTGTGTTGTACGTTGAACCTGTATATGTGAGGGCGGAAGGAGCTTCCTCAATTCCGGAAGTAAAGGAAATTGTAGTGGGCTACCAGGATGGAGAGGAATTCAGGTATGGAATTGGTACAAACCTGAATGATGCAATAAGCAAGATGTTCCCTGCATCTATACCGGCACAGCCTAACCCGAATACTTCACAGACACAGACTCAAACACAGACGCCCCAGACACAGACGACACAGCCTGACACGTCAAAACAGGGAGACCAGAAGTTGTATAACGATATCAGATCAAAATATGACGAAATGAAAAAACAGCTTGATGAACTTGGAAAATTGATAGATCAAATGAAACAGTAACGAATAGCCGGGCCTGGTGCCCGGCTTTTTATATAACCCTCACCCCCGACCCCTCTCCCATGGCATTGGGCGAGGGGAGAAAATCAAATTCATTTTGCCCTCATTCTATCTTTCTCCCGCGGGGAGAAACGAAAAGTGGGGCTTCGAAGCCCCTATTATTCTACTTTAAAGACCATCTGTTCGTTCCTTCCTGTATGAGGAAGCTATTAAAGCCTCCCTCCTGAGGGAGGTGTCACGTAGTGACGGTAGGAGTTAAAAAGATTTCTTCAAAAACTCATCCCCTGGCCCCTTCTCTTCCAGAAGAGAAGGGGGAATATTATTAAATGAAAGACAAACCTCTTAAATTAAAGATAGAGAATGTATTTTGTAGGGAACGGTGCCCTCACGGTTCCTTTTAAGATTTAGTAATTTGGAACGACGGGGCGCTGTTCCCTACATTTGTTAATTTTCAAATCAAAAATAAATAAAATTTTTGTTTTATAACTGAAGTAGTTCTTTATTAATATAACCTTGACAACTTGCGTATATTAATCTAAAATAAGGTGTAAAGTAAATATACTTTACACCGAGAGAGACTAGTATGGAAAATGTTTATGAAATAACACTTTTAATGGATTTTTACGGGCAGCTTCTGACAGCCAGGCAGTATGAAATTATGGATCTTCATTACAATGACGATCTGTCACTGGCTGAAATTGCAGAGCAGCTGAATATAAGCCGGCAAGGTGTTTTCGATAATATAAAAAGAGGCAAGGCTGCATTGGATGAATTTGAAGCCAAGCTTGGCCTTGTAAAGAAATTTATTAAGCAAAAGACAAGAGCGGAAGATTTGCTCAATAAATTATCAAGTTTAAACAGAAATGAAATATCGCAGGATAACGGCAAAATAATTAATGATGTGGAAAACGGACTTAAGGATATGATAGACTTATTTTAAAGTCTGTATATGAAAAGTTAATTCCGGGAGGTTTAATATAGATGGTTTTTGAAGGCTTGGCAGGTAAACTACAGGATACGATAAAAAGGCTCAGAGGTCAGGGAAGAGTAACTGAAAAAGATGTTAAGGAAATGATGAGAGAAATCAAGCTGGCTCTTCTCGAAGCTGATGTAAATTTCAAGGTTGTTAAGGATTTTATAAACAAGGTGTCTGAAAGGGCTGTAGGTAAGGATGTAATGGAGAGCCTTACACCCGGACAGCAGGTTATTAAGATTGTTCATGAAGAATTGATAGAGCTGATGGGTAAAACCCAAAGCAAGGTATCATTTGCTTCCAATCCTCCTACAATTTACATGATGGTTGGATTGCAGGGATCGGGTAAAACTACTACATCAGGCAAGCTGGCAAATCTTTTGAGAAAACAGGGAAAAAATCCTCTGCTGGTTGCATGTGACGTTTACAGGCCGGCCGCAATCAAACAGCTGCAGGTAGTTGGAGAACAGCTTAATATTCCGGTATTTGCAATGGATGATAAGACTGATCCTGTTGTTATTGCAAAAAATGCAGTGGATTATGCAAAGAAAAAACTCCATGACCTTATAATAATAGATACTGCCGGACGTCTTCACATAAATGAAGAGCTGATGGAAGAGCTTGCAAATATTAAAAAGACTGTAAAACCCCATGAAATCCTGCTGGTTGTTGACTCAATGACCGGACAGGATGCCGTTAATGTAGCTGAAAGCTTCAATGAAAAACTGGGTGTAGACGGAATAGTTCTTACCAAGCTTGACGGTGATACAAGAGGCGGAGCTGCACTTTCGGTTAAGGCAGTTACCGGAAAACCAATCAAGTTTGCCGGTATGGGAGAAAAGTTAAGTGAGCTGGAACCATTCTATCCAGACAGGATGGCTTCAAGAATTTTAGGAATGGGTGATGTATTAAGCCTTATCGAAAAAGCTCAGGAAGCGTTCGATGAAAAGAAGGCAATAGAGCTTGAAAAGAAAATACGCTCAATGCAGTTTACCCTGGAGGATTATCTGGATCAGATTCAACAGCTTAAGAAAATGGGCCCTTTGAATCAAGTACTTGGAATGCTTCCCGGATTTGACAAGAAAGCTCTTCAGGGAGTAGAACTTGACGAGAAGCAGATGGTGCATGTTGAAGCTATAATCAAATCCATGACAAAAAGGGAAAGAATAAATCCTTCGATTATAGATGCAAGCAGGAAGAGAAGAATTGCTGCTGGCAGTGGTACAACAATACAGGATATAAACAAGCTGCTCAAGGGCTTTGAAGAAATGAAGAAAATGTTCAAATCGGTAAGCGAAATGTCCAAAAAAGGCGGAAAAGGTTTAGGAAAATTTAAAATGCCATTTTAAAAGAGCAGATTATAGATTATAGATTATAGATTAAAGATTATAGTTAATGATAATTTTTAGGTCTAAATCTTAGTTTAGATTTGTTAAATATGATTAATAATTAATGAATTAAATCTAACTTAGAACTCTTAACTATAATCTATAATCTATAATCTATAAACTATCAACTATTTTGAGGGGAGGTGAAATTCATGGTAAAAATCAGATTAAAGAGGATCGGTGCTAAAAAGAGTCCTTTTTACAGAGTAGTAGTTGCTGATTCAAGATATCCTCGTGACGGAAGATTTATTGAAGAAATTGGTACTTACAATCCACTTACTGATCCTGCAGAAGTTAAAATAGATGCAGAAAAAGCTGCTACATGGCTTGGTAAAGGTGCACAGCCGACAGAAACAGTAAGACTCCTCATGAAGAAACAGGGAATAGTAAAATAACAAGCAAAGAAATTTGCTTGTTTGCCCCTTGTGGGTAGACATTCTTTCCCTTAACATTAGTCTTATTTAATTATGTTATGCAGCGGGAGGTATTAATGCAATGAAGGAACTTCTAGAAACAATTGCCAGATCCCTCGTTGATTACCCTGATGAAGTTTCTGTAAATGAGGTTGAAGGCGAAAAATCTCTTATACTTGAATTAAGGGTAGCAAAAGATGATATGGGAAAGGTAATAGGAAAACAGGGAAGAATAGCAAAAGCTATAAGAACTGTTGTCAAAGCGGCAGCAACAAAGGATAATAAAAGAGTTGTTGTTGAGATATTACAATAGGAGGCGTATAACGCCTTTTATTGTATCCTTTAGCTAAAAGCGTGATAAACTTTTGTGTGGCAGCATTAATCAGGGTTGCTGTACTCGTTTATGACGCTTTTTGGAATAATAATCAGAAAAATAAATTAAAGGGAAATACTATGGAAGAATATTTGGAGATAGGGAAAATTATTAATGTGCATGGAGTCAAGGGTGAGTTAAAGGTCTTGCCTTTAACAGATGATCCTTCAAGATATGACGAGCTGAAGTGGGCTTATATAGAAAAGGAAGGCCAGTTAAAAAGATATGATTTCCAGGGTGTTAAGTATTTTAAGGGCTTTGTATTTTTAAAGCTCAAGGGAATCGACGCAGTTGAAGACGCTGAACTTCTTAAAAATCTCTTCATAAAGGTAGACAGGAAGAATGCAGTCAAGCTCCCGGAAAATTCATACTTTATCTGTGACCTGATAGGTTGCGAAGTATTGGACGAAAATGATAACAAGCTGGGAATTTTGAATAATATAATAAGTACAGGGAGTAATGACGTTTATATAGTAAAAGATGAAAATGACAGGGAAATACTGATACCGGCTTTAAAAAGCGTGGTAAGGGAAATTTCCGTTGACAATAAAATTATCAGGGTGACTCTGCCTGAAGGACTCATATAGCTTCGCAGGAGGTAATCATATGAAGTTTGACGTACTTACATTGTTTCCTGATATATTTAAAGCTGTTCTGGGCGGGAGTATCATAGGAAGAGCCCAGGTAAACGGACTTTTGGAAATCAATGCTGTCAATATCAGAAGCTTTTCAAACGATAAACACATGAAAACAGATGATTATCCATATGGCGGTGGAAGTGGAATGGTAATGTTTCCACAGCCAATATTTGATGCCTACAAGTCTCTTACAGAAGGATTGGATTATAAACCAAAGGTAATTTATTTGAGCCCGCAGGGGAAAGTTCTGACACAAGAACTTGCGCGTGAGTTAAGCAAGGAAAAGCATCTTATCCTGCTGTGCGGCCATTATGAAGGAATAGACGAGAGGATTATAGAAGAAATAGTTGATGAGGAAGTTTCAATAGGCGATTATGTGCTTACAGGCGGAGAATTACCGGCAATGGTGCTAATTGACTGCATCAGCAGGATGGTGCCGGGGGTACTTACAAACGAAGAATCAAATCTTACCGAATCGCATTATGAAGGACTCCTTGAATATCCTCAGTATACCAGACCGCCTGAATTTAACGGAAGAACTGTTCCTGAAGTGCTGTTGTCAGGACATCATGCCAACATAGAAAAGTGGAGAAGAAAGCAGTCCTTAATCAGGACAAGGGACAAACGGCCTGATCTATTTAAAAATCTGGAATTAAGCAAGGAAGACAGAAAAATGCTGGAAGAGGAATATAAGGAATGACGCAATGTCCTTCCGAAATAAATGTAAACTAAGGGGCAATAATATGAACGTGAAGTCAATCCTGGATTTGGTCGGTAATACGCCAATTCTGCAATTAAAAAAGATAACTGATGGAAATGTTTTTGTAAAGGCTGAATTTCTTAATCCGGGAGGCAGTATAAAGGACAGAATAGCAAAATACATGATTGAGGAAGCCGAAAGGAAGGGCCTTCTCAAACCCGGAATGATCATAGTTGAACCCACATCGGGAAATACAGGAATCGGGCTTGCTCTTGTTGGAGTTCAAAAGGGCTATCGGGTAAAAATCGTTATGCCTGAGAATATGAGCGACGAACGCAAAAAAATAATTAAAGCCTTTGGTGCAGAACTGGTACTTACTCCTTCCGAAAAAAGTATCGGAGGTACTGTCGAAGAAGTAAACAGAATAAAAGCTGAAGATCAATCGGTATATATACCTCAGCAATTCGAAAATCCCGATAATCCTATGATACATTTCAAAACTACAGGACCTGAGATATGGGAACAGCTTGATGGCAAGGTTGATATTTTCATTGCAGGTTTGGGGAGCGGAGGAACGCTTGAAGGTGTAGGACGTTTCCTTAAATCCAAGAATCCGGACTTAATTTTGGCTGCAGTTGAACCCAAAAATGTATCCGCATTATTGGGACATGAGCCGGGCCTACATAAAATACAGGGAATAGGAGACGGTTTTGTACCGCCTGTTTTGAATACTGAACAAATTGATGAAGTTATTGAGGTAACTGATGAAGATGCAATTATGACAGCAAGAGACTTGGCAAAAAAGGAAGGTTTACTTGTTGGAACATCATCAGGAGCAAATGTATGGGCGGCTATGCAGTTAACAAAGAAATATGGCAGGGAAAGGGTAATAGCTACTGTGCTTGCCGACCGTGCCGAAAGGTACTTCAGTACAGCTTTGATTTAAAAATTTAAGGAACGGTGAAAGCACCGTTCCTTTGAAATTTACCACACATTATTGTAATGAATTCTGCTTTCATTGAATCTGTCTTCCACTTTCCTGGATTCTGCAGGAAAGCCTACCGAAACAAGTGAAAAAGGTTTTATATTGTCGGGAAGGTTTAAGGCTTCTCTTATTATATCGGAATCCTGACCTCCATTTGGATTGATACCCATCCAAACACTACCCAGACCCAGGGATTTTGCAGCAATATGAATGTTTTGGGTAGCAGCTGAACAATCCTGCTGCCAGAAGAATTCAAGCTGTGTTATATCGGGTTGGCCGCAGACAAGTATGGTAACCGGAGAATTTTTAATTGTTGTAAAACCTCCGTGGATTCTTGAGATTTTATCAAGAATATTCTTGTCTTCAATTATAACAAAATGCCAGGGCTGCTGATTGCAGGCTGAAGGTGCATTCATGGCTGCTTGTAGAAGTTTGAAGATCATTTCCCTTGGGACAGGCTTATTTTCATATTTTCTGATACTTCTTCTATTAATGATATCAGCAAAAGTTTCATTCATATATTTCACTCCTCGTGTTTTTATGATATAAAATTATAATATATGGAATAAGTTATCAAGTACGTACTTTATTGTGCTATAGTAACTAAAATGATACTGTAACGTTAAATAGGGGGAAATAAAAATGATCACTTTTAACCAGAAGCAATATAACTGTCCTCTGGAAATGACCATAGACCTTATAGGCGGGAAGTGGAAGGTTTTGATACTGTGGAATCTGGCTGAAGGAACACTGAGGTTTAACAAACTTAAAAGCCTGTTTCCTGATATAACTCAGAAAATGCTTACCCAGCAATTAAGGGATTTGGAGAACAATGGTATAGTCAGTAGAAAGGTTTACCCTCAGATACCGCCTAAAGTGGAATATTCTCTTACTGAATTCGGAAAGTCGCTAATGCCTGTTCTCTATGCTATGAACAAATGGGGAACCGATTACATATGCGGGAATAGTTAGGTAAATTAAGTATCTAATCATTTATTCCTTCTCTGTATTTTTTTAATCTATCCTGAAACTGGGGAGTTTGATGATAGCCGCAGGATTTGTATTCATAACACCAACCTCTATATATGCAATCAGGGACACATACATTATACAGTTCGGGTTGTTCTTCTTTTAGAGAGTCAAGAACCGCCTGCCAGGCATCTCTGGTTTCTTTTGAAGCCTGGTTGCACAATCTTTTTCTGGAAATATTTATAATTGCCTGGACGTCGGCAAGTATTTCATGCTCAACTTCGTTACCCTGCGGAAGTTCATCCCTGTTTATTCCGGTACGGTCTACCCTTTGCGTCCTGACCCAGTGTTCAATACCGATTTTATGCCTCACAAAATGTACCGAAACCCAGGATTTCAAATCATACCATTTGCATTTGATAAAAATCTGGCGAATAGGAGAGTGCTCGCACAAAAGCATTTTTCTTTTCCATTGTGAAGAGGGCTCCTTTGTGCCTGCATCCTTATGAATTGTAGTATTGGCTGAATCTGCCACCTCACGCCAGGTACCTTTTGTACCTAAATATTCTACCCGCATAAATACATCTCCTATAAACTTAATCATATGTAATTAATACTTTACTATAAATAATTATACACAATATTGCCGTATACATAAATAACAGATTAAACTCCTTTTTTCATAATTCTTTATATTTATTTTATTTTTGCTTCACATCTTTTTGTTATAATAAAGAGAAAAGGCAAAAGCTGGTGAAAAAAATGGGAAAGACTATACTGGTGGTTGATGATGATCAGGATATAGTAAACATGATAATAAAAGGCCTCAGGTTTGAGCAGTTCGAGGCAATATCGGCAAATTCGGGGAATGAAGCAATAGAAAAACTAAAAACAAATACGGTGGATTTTATAATATTGGATATAATGATGCCGGATATGAATGGCCTTGAGGTTTGCAGAACCATCAGAAAAAGTTACAGTATCCCAATACTTTTTTTAAGTGCCCGTGATAGGGAAATTGACAAAATTGTCGGTCTTGAAATAGGTGCGGACGACTACATGACAAAACCCTTCAGTATTCAAGAGCTGACTTCAAGAATAAATGCACATTTCAGAAAAGCAGACCGTCTTTTTAGGGAATGGAATGAAAAAAAGCTGATTGAATCATCAACAGATCCTTGTGAATATGACCTTCCTCTGATTATAAATGAGAAAACCTATGAAGCATTTTTAAACGGACAGATACTAGACTTGTCAACGAAAGAATTCAAGATTTTGTCCTTTCTTATGAATCATCCCAACCAGGTATTGACCAGAGAGCAGATTTATGAAAACATTTGGGGGGATGATTATGGAGAAATCAATACGGTTACGGTTCATATCAAAAATATCCGTAAAAAATTGGGCAGTGATTATGATTACATAAAGACTATATGGGGAGTAGGCTATATGTTCCGTATGGACAACTGATGATGATGTCCATATGTACTATTAACTTTGCGGAAGGAATGAAAAAGCATGAAGCTGAAAATAAAGCTTCCTTTGTTATTTTTATTGATGTTTATACTTATTATTTCTATCGGTACTTTATATATCTGCACTTACATAGCACGTGCCAGGACCGATTGGCTTGAGATACTGATTGCACCTGTGCATTTTAAGATACTGGTGCTTGTTGTTGTTCTTACGGCTGTTATCTTTGCAGCTCTAACGTTATATTTTCACTTCAATATAACCAAACCGATACAGCTTTTAAATAACAGACTAAAAAGTATAACTGTCGGACATTCGGTTTTATTGATAAAATCCAAAAGGAAGGATGAAATAGGAGAGTTGTACAGTCATTTCAACGAGGCTGTTGAAAGACTTCAACAGGCGCACAAGGAACAGATAGATATGATTGCAGCTATAACTCATGACATCAAGACCCCTTTAACAACAATAAACGGTTATATGGAGCTTCTGACCATACAAAAAAATCTTACAGACAAAGAAAGGGAAGAGTACTACCAGCTCATTACCCGGAAATCAAAGCATATAGAAGAATTGGTCAACAGCTTTTCAGCCTTTACAAGAAATGAACTTGAGCTTGATGAAATCAACCTGAAACCTGTTGAGGCTGTAACTTTTTTTGAAAACATTGCATTTGAGTATGAAACAGAATTGTCGGGTCTTGATTACCAATTGGAGTGGAAGCATTCCTTTTACAAAGGGCAGTGTATTATGATTAACGAGTATATGCTCAGAAGGGTTTTTGGAAACTTGTTCAGCAATTCTGTAAGGTACGGTGAAAAAAAGGATTTGAAAATATATATGAAAGGCTATATTCATAACATGTGTGCACATTTTACAGTCGAGGATAACGGTATCGGTGTTCCTGATAGAGATATTCCGTCGTTATTTCATAAGTTTTTCACAGTAGACAAGGCAAGACAAAGCAAAAACGGAGGTAACGGACTTGGGCTAGCCAGCTGCAAATCAATAATCGAGCATCACGGAGGGCAAATAAAAGCCTTTCATTCTGATTATGGCGGCTTAGGCATAAGCTTCAGCCTGCCGTTAAAAAATTAAGCTTATAATTATATGGAAAAAAACTGCGAACCGGCTTCGCAGTTTTTTTATTGCTAAAATCAAATTATCATTGGTGGTGATTCTTTATAATTTTTTATATTTGATTCA
>JAUZPR010000122.1 GCA_030705825.1 Bacillota bacterium
ATTCGGAATAAAAGCCGGTTGGATTTTTTATACCGCATCCTGTCTTCTGGGATTTATTGCAGTCCGGGGAGGCATATCGGGATGGGTGCTGTATATTCTGTTTTTCGGATTATATTCTACTATTAAATTCTACATAGAAAAAATCAATATACTGGTATTTGAATATATACTTAAGCTTGTTTTTTATAACGCAGTTCTACTGGTAGCTATAATTTTCATAAAAAGCTTTCTTTTGAGCTCAATTAAAACAAGTTTCCCATGGTGGATAATCATAGTTGCATCCGAAATTCTCTTTCTCATATATGACTATATTTTTACACTTTTCATACAGTACTATAGGAATAAGTTAAAAAGATTCCTTAAAATATAGCTTGAAAGAATAATGGCTTTACCATTTTTATTTTATAAAAGGAAGCTTGTATGAAAAACAAAAGAATACAGAGGCTTGTTTGTATTATATTAATACAGATGGCTGTTCTTGATGTTGTCATTGGAGCAATTCTTATAAACAAGTTGATTGAAAGAAACAATTCCACGCACAAGAATATTGTGTCTTCTAAGGCCGTAAGTTCAAAGAAAATCCCGCATATTATAACGATATTGAGTTTTGAAAGCAAAAGATGTTTCGTCCTGAAAAATCCCAATGCCAATAATTTCTCTGCATTTTTACAAAACCATTTGTTTTATAGTATGACAAATTCGGATATTAAACTGGACGACTCTTTAAAGGATATAAGGCATTTTACAGCTACCGCTTATGATCTTTCCTATGAAAGCTGCGGTAAATACCCGGGGCATCCTGAATATGGTGTTACTTACAGCGGGAAAAAAGCTCAAAAGGGACGTACTGTAGCAGTTGATCCAAATGTTATCCCTTTAGGCAGTCTGATTTACATAGACTTTCCTAAACCATATACCGGAATGGACGGGTGGTATGTAGCTGAAGATACCGGAAGCAAGGTAAAAGGTAACATAGTTGATGTCTTTTTTGGAGAATCGGCATTGAAGGAAGCAAGAAAATTCGGTAGAAGGGAAGTATCAATAGAAGTCATAAGCCCGGGATAAAAAATAGTGTAGCTTTTACTGTAATTATTTACATAAAGGATATCAGCGAACTGCGTTGAATTGTTATGTTAACCATGTTGGGGTTGGCAGCAATTCAAAAGCGACAGTAATTAACGAGGGGGTAAAATGAAAAGACTTATCACGCTGATATGCTTTTTTCTTATGTTAACTTTCTGCATAGGTTCGGTTTATGCCCAATCTAATAATGTTACATACCAAAAAAGCTATGTTGGAATTGTAGTGAGAGGCGAAAAAATTGGTACCTGGGACGTTCAGCCCATAAATGTCGGCGGAAGAATTCTTGTAGCGTCGACTTCGGTATTTGACAAACTTGGTATAAGATATTCCATAACATCCGGAAAAGATCGGGTAAGTTTTACAAGTAGCAATACCACCGTCACAATGATTACAGGAAGCTCTACCGCTCAAGTTAATGGTTCCGCAAAGGATATGGGTGTGTCCCCTGTTCTTATAGGAGATACAGTTATGGTACCTTTGCGATTTGCAGCCGAAGCTTTTGGTTATGGTATTTTATGGGATGAGGACAGCAGAACCGTGCTGATTGATACAGACAGGTCATATCTTCAGACTTCCAGAGGTTCTGAAAGCGCATTCAGAGTAGTCATTGACCCGGGTCACGGAGGCAGTGAGACTGGAGCTCAAGCAGGAGGAATACAGGAAAAGGATTTAAACCTTGATGTATCATTGAGATTATACAAAATGCTGAAAGACATTGGAATGGATGTCTATATAACCCGAACAAGTGATATTGATGTAGGCCTATATGAAAGATCGGGAATGGCTAACAACCTTAAGGCTGATTTGTTTGTAAGCATACATAACAATGCTGCCTCTTCGGGAGCTGTAGGAACAATGGTACTTTATTATCCTGATTCATCAAACACTGTTAATGGTATGACCGGAAGTGACGTAGCTTCATTGATGGAGAAAAACCTTACCGCTGTACTGGGTACAAAAAACCTTGGTATAGTACCAAGACCCAATCTGGCTGTACTGAGGACCACTGACATGCCGGCAGTACTTGCCGAGCTTGGTTTTATGACTAATCCTAATGAATTGAAACTTATAACCAGTGAAAACTTTAAACAGAAAGCTGCTGAATCACTGAGGGATACTATTATTGCAGTGATGAGGAATAAATAGAAATAATAGAATTATATATCTGCCAAATGATATGGTGTTTGTAAATAAAGTATAAATACTGTCGCTTTATACACAGTCTTTACGGGAGAGTAACCCTTAAGACTGTGTTTTTTATATGCTATTATATGTTATAATAACCTGTAGATATCGAATGTGTACTTAAAATTTAAATTAATATAATTTTTAAGGATTCATAATGATTGAACTTGTATTTGACAATATCAAGAAGCCTATAAATATAGGTGTTGTAATAAGACTTGCCTGTGCTGCAGGCAGCAAACTATATTTCACGGGAGACAGCACTAATTATAAAAACCGTAAAGCGCTTTTGTCGGCGGTTGGATACGAAAACTGCGTAAACCTAACATATGAGAAGGAGTTTATTCAGCTGGCATTGAAGCTTAAAAGCGAGGGCAAAATACTTGTCGGCACATCACCAAGAGCCAAAAAGCTTTACACCGAGATAGACTATACACGTCCTGTGGTGCTGGTTTTCGGAAATGAAGCGACAGGTCTGTCAAAAGCCAATATGGATATACTTGATGAGGAAGTAATGATTCCCATGCCAGGCAATATAGAGTCGCTGAATGTAGTAACTTCAGCAGCAATAGTACTTTATGAGGGACTGAGGCAGAGAGGGTTCAAATAGTAGTGTACAGTATACAGTTTACAGTGTACAGTTAAAATGAGTTTACAGTTGACAGTTAGCAAAATAGTTTACAGTTGACTTAAGAAGCAGTGTACAGTTCAAAAGAGCATTGATATGAGAACTCAGTTGACATTACAGCGAACAGTTAAGCAGTTTCCAAAACTGTACACTGTACATTGTAAACTGCCAACTGAAAGTATTAAACAACTGTCAATTGTACACTGTACACTGTCAACTAATAAAGGTGGTGTATGTATGCGTGTAGCGGTTGTGGATGGTCAGGGGGGCGGAATTGGCAAGGCAATTGTTGAAAAGATGCGCCGGGAGCTTCCTGAAGATCTTGAAATTCTTGCTTTAGGGACTAATGCGGCAGCAACGGCAATCATGCTTAAAGCTGGTGCAAACGAAGGTGCTTCGGGTGAGAATGCTATTGTTTTTAATGCACGAAGGGTTGATATTATTACAGGAACAATCGGAATAATAGCTGCTAATTCAATGCTGGGAGAACTTACTCCCTTAATGGCTGCTGCTATAAGTGACAGCAGCGCAAAAAAGATTCTTATACCTTTAAATAAATGCAATATTGACATTGTCGGAGTAAAAAACGAACCACTTCCGCATCATATTGACAGCCTGATTACTGCTGTCAGGGAAATGATGCAGAAAAGGAATGAAAGGTAAGGAGGTTTGCTTTATGTGTGAAGCAAGTGCATATGTAGTTAATGAGGAAGGTATTGAGACATTGCTTTTGGAAGGCGTAGACAAGGTTATTCCCGAGGACGGCAAGCTTATACTTGAAAACATTTTTGGTCAAAGAAAGATTATAAAAGCAAGGATAAGGGAACTGGCTCTTGTCGACCATAAAATACTGCTTGAGAGACTCTAGGCAGGATAATATATAGTAGATTTTTTAATGGGAATTGGAGGTTTACATGGACGAAAGGGCTTTGAGGGTGCTGGAATTTGATAAAATAGTACAAATGGTCAAAAATCTGGCATCTTCCGATCTGGGTAAAGAGATTGCAGAAAAATTGATACCTGAGAATAGTTACGGTAAAGTTGAGATATTACTGAAGGAAACAAGCGATGCTGCAAGTTTTATTGCAAGAAAAGGCAGACCGCCTTTAGGCGGTATACATGATATACATGACAGTATAAGACGTGCTTCACTGGGAGGCACGCTAAATCCGGGGGAGCTTTTAAGAATATCGGATGTACTGATGGCATGCAGAAATTTGAAAGGTTATGCAAGTGAAGGTGTAAATCTCGATGGTGAAAATTGTGTTAACGAGCTGATTAAGCTATTGGAACCCAATAGAAGAATAGAGGATAAAATAAGACAGGTAATACTGAGTGAAGAAGAGATTTCAGATACCGCCAGCACGACGTTATCCAATATCAGACGCCAGATAAGGCAGCTTCAGGATTCAATAAAGGAAAGGCTGAACAGTATAGTAAGGTCTTCCAAATATCAGAAGTACATGCAGGACGCAATTGTGACAATGAGAGGGGACAGGTATGTAGTTCCTGTCAAACAGGAATACAGAAACGAGATTCAGGGGTTGGTCCATGATTCTTCTTCAAGTGGCGCCACACTTTTTATAGAACCCTTGGCTGTTGTTGAAGCAAATAACGATATAAGGCAGCTTAAAATAAAGGAACAGCTTGAGATTGAACGTATACTGCAGGAACTGACAGCAGATGTTTCAGGGATAATAGATAAACTTGAATCTAATGTCGGTATACTGGCAAAGCTGGATTTTGTTTTCGCCAAAGCCAGGCTAAGCCTGGATTATAACTGCGTTTGCCCAAGGATGAACAATAACGGCAGGATAGTCATTAAAAAAGGGAGACATCCTCTTATAGAAAAACACTCTGTTGTACCTATCAATTTCTGGATAGGAGAAGGCTTTGACACTCTGGTCATAACAGGTCCCAATACCGGTGGAAAAACAGTAACACTTAAGACTGTGGGACTTTTTACACTAATGACTCAAGCCGGTTTACATGTACCTGCCGGCGAGGGCACTGAAATGAGTGTATTCAACAAGGTTTTTGCCGACATAGGCGACGAACAGAGCATAGAGCAGAGTTTGAGCACATTTTCTTCGCATATGAAGAATATTGTTGAGATACTCAAGGAAGCAGATGACAGGTCACTGATTCTTTTTGACGAACTTGGAGCAGGAACCGATCCTACAGAAGGTGCTGCTCTTGCCATGTCGGTGCTGGAAAGACTGCATGATACGGGTGCAAGAACTGTTGCAACAACGCATTACAGTGAACTCAAGGTTTATGCTATAACTACCGGAGGAGTGGAAAATGCATGCTGCGAATTCGACGTTGAAACTCTGAGGCCAACTTATAAGCTGCTGATAGGCATACCCGGAAAAAGTAATGCATTTGCCATTTCATCAAGACTTGGACTGTCGGATATGATTCTGGACAGGGCAAAGGAATTTTTATCCCAGGAGGATATCAGGTTTGAAGATGTCCTTATGAGTATAGAAAAAAACAGGGATGCCGCTGAACAGGAAAAGCTAAAGGCTGAGAAATACAGGCTTGATGCTGAAAATATAAGAAAACAGATGGAAGATGAAAAAAGAAGGTTTGAACAGCAAAAAGAAAAAATACTCCGTGAAGCAAGGGAAGAATCAAGAAGAATTTTACTTGATGCCAAATCCGAATCCGAAAACATATTGGCGGAAATAAGACGATTGGAAATGGAAGCTGAAGCAGCCGAAAGAAATAGGGCAGCTGAAGAAATAAAGCAAAGGCTCCGTAGCAAAATCAACAAGCTGGAGGATTCACTTACTCAGTCAGCCCTGCCTAAACAGGGTTTTGCAAAGCCTCCTGAGAATCTTAAGCCGGGTGACACTGTTGTGATTATAAACTTAAATCAGAAGGGTACGGTTTTAACACCGCCTGATAAAAACGGAGAGGCTTTGATACAGGCTGGTATAATGAAAATTAACGTACATGTTTCTAATCTTAGAAGAGTGGATGAACAGAGAGCCGAATTACACAAGACCGGCGCAGGAAAAATAGGAGTATCAAAGGCGGGCACTATTTCCACCGAGATAGATTTAAGGGGAATGACACTGGACGAGGCTATCGAAATAGTGGATAAATATATTGACGATGCTGCCATAGCCGGCTTACACGAGGTCATGATAATTCACGGAAAAGGAACCGGTGCTTTGAGGAGCGGCATACACAAATACCTTAAATCAAATCACAGTGTAAAATCCTTCAGATTGGGTAAATATGGTGAGGGAGAAGCGGGTGTTACAGTTACCGAGCTAAAATAACCTATGAAGATATGGGCACCCGTGAACTTGTTCTTCCGGGTGCTTCTTTGTAAGTCTGAACAAAACTCTTTGCTACAAATTAAGGCTGCTGAATTATTCAAAGTATTTTGAGTAAAATATTAATAGTATCCGGAAGAATAATTCCGCACAGTTGACAATGCACAATCCATAATTTAGAATAGTTATGTCTGTCAAGAGACTGGAAATATAATAATCTGCCCCGAAATATATACAGTAAACTGTACATATTGGCAGAAGTATCAAGGTTTTGGAGTGGATAGGCAAAAAATTGCTTATAAATAGATAAGGTGGGTTATATGGAAAACATTAGGGAAGATATTAGAAACGTAGCAATAATCGCACACGTTGACCATGGAAAAACAACTCTGGTAGATGGAATGCTTCGCCAGAGCGGTGTTTTCAGAGAGAATGAGCAGGTACAGGAAAGAGTCATGGACTCCAATGAACTGGAGCGTGAAAGAGGGATAACAATCCTTGCAAAGAATACAGCAGTCAATTATAAGGATATAAAAATCAACATCGTAGATACACCTGGACATGCCGATTTTGGTGGAGAAGTTGAAAGAGTACTAAAAATGGTAGATGGAGTACTGTTGCTGGTGGATGCTTTCGAGGGCCCTATGCCGCAGACCCGTTTTGTATTAAGCAAAGCATTGCAGCTTGATTTAAAGCCTATCGTTGTAGTTAATAAAATAGACAGGCCTGAAGCCAGACCTCGTGAAGTGATTGACGAAGTACTGGAACTCTTTATTGAATTGGGAGCAGACGATGATCAATTGGAATTCCCGATTGTTTATGCCTCTTCAAAAGACGGTTATGCCGTATATGAACTGGATGATGAACCTCAGGATCTGAAGCCATTGTTTGATACAATAATTCAAAAGGTTCCGGCTCCAAAGGGCTATCTGGACAAACCTCTTCAATTATTGGTTTCAAGTGTTGACTATGATGATTACGTTGGAAGAATAGCCATAGGAAGAATAGAAAGAGGAACTATAAAGACAGGGCAGCAGGCAGTCGTGTGTAAAAAGGACGGTGTTATACAGAATGTTAGAATCAGCAGGCTGTATACTTTCCAGGGCCTCCGCAGAGTTGAAGCAGACAGCGGAAGTCTCGGAGAGATAGTTGCGGTATCGGGCATTGCAGATATCTTTATAGGTGAAACAATATGTGATCCTGAATTTCCTGATGCGCTGCCGTTTATAGATATAGACGAACCAACAATATCCATGAATTTTATGGTTAATGACAGTCCGTTCGCAGGACGTGAGGGTACGTTTGTAACTACAAGGCATTTGAGAGACAGGTTGTTCAGAGAACTTGAAACAAATTTAAGCCTGAGGGTTGAAGAAACAGACACTTCTGATTCGTTCAAGGTTTCAGGAAGAGGTGAACTTCACCTTTCAATACTCATAGAGACCATGAGAAGGCAAGGTTTTGAATTCCAGGTATCCAAACCAAATGTTATATATAAGGATGTAGACGGGGAGATACATGAACCTCTTGAATACTTGATGGTTGATGTTCCTGAAGAATATATGGGAGTGGTAATGGAAAAGCTGGGGCCTAGAAAAGCCGAATTGGTAAACATGCATTCTGCAAACCAGGGATATATGAGGCTGGAATTCAAAATACCGGCAAGAGGTCTTATCGGCTACAGATCGGAGTTTTTGACTGATACCAAAGGAAATGGTATAATGAATCATGTATTTCATGGCTTTGAACCATTCAAAGGCGAAATCCAGGGACGTCAGAGAGGCTCCATAATTGCCTGGGAGGATGGAGAAGCCATAACATACGGTTTATATAATGCCCAGGAAAGAGGCTCCCTGTTCATAACACCGAATACCAAGGTATACGAAGGTATGATTGTTGGTGAGAATGCCAGACTTGAAGATATAGTTGTAAATGTATGCAAAAAGAAACATGTTACAAACATGCGAGCTTCGGGTTCTGATGAAGCATTAAGGCTCACAACTCCGGTTATTTTGAGTCTTGAACAGGCGTTGGAATTTATAGCCGAGGATGAGCTTGTTGAAGTAACTCCTAAAAATATAAGATTGAGAAAAAGAATTCTTGATACGGAATTAAGGGCAAAGTCAGAAGCAAAGAATAGAAAAGCCCAAACCGAATAATAATGAATTGAGTTTGGAAAAAGAGGTGAAGACCTAGAGTGAAAAAGCAGGAAATTATGCTTAATATAAGACAATCCGATCCATTGCCTGACAAGGAACCGGAAGGTCCAAAACCGGACAAAAGAAAAAATGATAATAAAAAAGGCAATAGGAAAGTCAAGCCTTGGATGATTATTATCGGATGTGTTTTATTGCTTATGGTAGCTTGCTTCTATCTGACGTTTCGGTCAATAATAAGTGATAAGAGTGATACAGAAACAGCAGCAATATTGAATAACATTGATGAAAAGAATAGTTATCAAATTGATATTCCTTCCGGATCAAGTACTGCGGATATAGCAAAGATGCTCAATGAACAGAATATTATCAAATACCCGTCCATTTTCAAGCTAATTTCAAAATTGGACGGTTATGATTCCATGTATCGTTCAGGAGTACATTACATACCCAAGGATGACGGAAGAAATAATCTATTTAAAATAATATCCAAGTACAAAGAAGTAATGATAATTTTATCAAGCGAACCGAAGAGTTTGACGGTTACATTCCCTGAAGGGCTGACAGTAAAAGAGGTAGCGGAGAAACTATATCAGAAAAAGGTTGTCGATATTGACAAATTCCTTAATACTGCCCAGACAGGTAAATTCGACTATAAATTCCTTAAGGATTTACCAAACAGGGAGGACAGACTAGAGGGCTATCTGTTCCCCGATACATATAAATTTGAGCTTAACCAGAAAGAATCCGACGTCATTAAAATTATGCTCAATAACTTTAATGAAAAATTCCAGCCGGAATTTTACGATCAGGCAAAGAAATTAAATATGTCGGTCGACCAGATAATAATACTTGCATCAATTATTGAAAAGGAATCTGCAAATCCTGATGACAGAAGAAAGATTGCAGGAGTATTTTACAACAGACTGCACAGCAAGGATGTAACCCTTAGAAAGCTGCAGTCCTGTGCTACAATTAAATATGCATTTTTCAGGAGGGATGGAACGCTAAAGAAATCGATTTCCATCCAGGATACCAAGATAAACGATCCATATAATACGTATCAAATACAAGGATTACCGCCGGGACCCATTTGTGCTCCGTCGTTGGATTCCATAAAAGCAGCCCTTTATCCGGATACAACCGATTATATGTACTTCCTTGCAAGAGGAGACGGAACTACTCAGTTCTCTAGGACATATGCCGAACACGGAGCAGCAATGAAAAAATATGGTCTGAATTAAAAATTGTGGGGGACACCCCACAATTTTTGCGTAAGGAAAGGTAAATTATGATATGCTATGACTATATAAATGAATATGTAAGAAAAACTATCAAAACCAATCAAGGTATTCTGCCTGAGCTTGAGGATTATGCCTCGAAAAACCATGTTCCGATAGTACAGCCTGAGGTGGCAAGGCTTTTAACCGTAACTGGGAGGCTGCTTAAACCTGTCCGTATACTGGAGGTTGGAACTGCAATAGGTTATTCGTCTATTCTTATGTCTGAGATACTTGCTCCCGGCGGAGTAATCGATACTATTGAAAGATATGATTTGATGATTGAGCTTGCCAGACAGAATATAAAAAAGGCAGGACTTGCAGATACTATAAATGTAATAGCTGGAGATGCCTCGGAAGTATTGAAATGCCTTGACAAAGAATATGATTTGATTTTTCTGGATGCAGCCAAGGGCCAATACGGAGAATTTCTTACCGAATGCATAAGAATGCTTAGAAAAGGCGGTCTGATATTTTCAGATAATGTACTTTATAAAGGAATGATAGCCAACGATGACCTTGTTGTCAGGAGAAAGAAAACCATAGTAAAAAGAATGCGGTCTTACCTTAACGACATATGCAACAGTGACATTCTGGATACGAGCTTGATACCAATCGGCGACGGAGTTGCATTGAGTTATAAGCTGGAGTAGGTTGGGTGTTTGGGGTTCAGAGTTCGGTGTAGGGGCAGATCCCTGTATCTGCCCGGTAAGGTATAAAGGGTTCAGGGTACA
>JAUZPR010000123.1 GCA_030705825.1 Bacillota bacterium
AGAAAGCCTTTTGGCTCTTAATTACTATTCTGGCTTGATTCATTCGCATGAATTCAAGTTACTCATTAAAATTTACGAGTTCCTTTGCATGTTTGCATTTCCTGTTTACTTTTCAATGTCCAGTTGCTGCCAAAGCAGCTTTCATATCTTACTACGTTGCTTCTGCTTTGTCAACACCTTTTTCTCTGCCAGTTTTTTGTAACCGGTTTGTTTAAGATGTCGGCGCCGCGTCAGCAGCGACAGCTTTTATATGTTACCACTCTGCCTCGACTTTGTCAACACCTTTTTTTCTGCCAGTTTTATGCAACCGGTTGGTTTTAGGATGTTTACGCCGCGTCAGCAGCGACAGCTTTTATATGTTATCACGAGATAAAATCTAAGTCAAGAGTCAAAAAACCATATATTTTTCGGTCGTAAAATTAGTTATCGCGGTTTAACTTAATTTTCTTCAGTATTATCAATTATTCTTCACTTATTCAACTTTCCCACTTCATTATTAAATTGAAGCCATTCATTTGAAATATCGAACGCTTCAACGATTTTTCAAATTTATTTGATTTTTATACTCCCGAGAATGGCTATTTATTTCAAGGTGAGAAAGTTGAGTCACTTTTTTTAATTTTTATTGGAATCGCTTAATATTTGGTTTAAGTTTTTAATATCTTCTATATATATATCCTTTAAAAGTCTGTTATATATGATGCTTGCAGGATGATACAAAGGGTAGAGAAGATACTCTCTGTCAGATATGGAATACTTTCTGAGAGTCCCATGATGCTCTCCGATAACCGTACTAAAGTCCCCGATCAATGATTTTAGCGGTACTCCGCCAAGAGTAATAATGATTTTAGGCTTAAGTATATTGATTTCATCCAGCAGATAATCGCGGTTTGCTTCTATTTCCTGCCTCGAAGCAGGCCGGTTAATATATCTGCCTGTTTTTTCATTTAGTTTGGAAAGCCTGTATTTTATAGCATTGGTTATATATATGGAGTCTCTTTCTATACCTACTATACTCAAAAACTCATTCAGGTTTTTCCCGGCTGCTCCTACAAAGGGTTTGGACAGTCTTACCTCGTCCTTTCCCGGAGCTTCACCTACAAGTAGCAGACTGGATTCAGTGTTCCCGCCCCCGACAACAATTTCCCGACCCTTAAATGAATTTCTGTATCTTGAATAAAGTTCTTCAAGCAATTCTTTTTTGGTCATACATAACCCCCATAGAACAAACAGCTCCCACTGATTTTTATGTAAGGATATTTTCTAAGATTCCTTATGTTTTAGCAAATCCAATTTTTCTTTGACCTTTTTAATATCTTTCCACATCAATACTTTCTTTGAATCATCTCTAAGAAGTGCCGCAGGATGAAATGTCGGCATAAACAGGATGCCTTTCTTGTCTATCCATTCACCGCGTATTTGCGTGATCTTGACATTTTTGTCTATTATATATTTGGCTGCGGTTGAGCCCATGCAAACAATAATTTTTGGCTTTACCAGCAGAAATTGATTTCTGAGAAAGGGAAGACATTTTTCAGCTTCATCTTCTACAGGTACTCTATTATTAGGAGGTCTGCATTTTACTATATTAGCTATGTAATATTCATCCGGTTTAATCATCATGGCTTTAAGCAGCAAGTCGAGTAGCTGACCCGCACGGCCGACAAAGGGCAATCCCTGTTCATCCTCCTGCTCTCCAGGGCCTTCGCCCACAAGCATAAGATCAGCGTTTAGATTTCCCCTGCCTATTACTATGTTTTTTCTAGTATCACTCAACTTGCATTTTGTACAGCCTTCACATTCGTTAATCAATTCATCCCAACCAAGCATTTTTATCCCCTAAATAGATAATATGAAATTCCTCACCTGAAAATAAACGGGCGGTCAATGACCGCCCCTACACAAACGGGTGGAGCAGAGCCCCCACCCCTACAGCCACTATAAATTGCCTTTGATTGTCATTGTCAATTCTCAATTTCCCTTAACTGTACACTGTACATTGTACACTTTCAACTGATTATACTCCTCTTGCATCCGGATTCCAGATGAATTTGTGAAGCTGGAGCTGAAATCTTATATCCAATTTATCTCTAAGTATCCAGCTTACAAGATCCTTATATTCAATTTTCCCAAATACAGGGGAAAAAGTAATAGTACCCTTTTTATGATAAGTTTTTATAATATCCTTTGACCATTCATAATCGTTCCGGTCACCAATGACAAACTTTATTTCATCCCTGCTTTTAAGAAGGTTGAAATTATTAAAATTCATTTTATCGGAGCAACCCGAGGAGGGGGTTTTCATATCCATTACAAAACTATGCTTGTTGATCAGGTTTACTTTCCCCAGGTCAACCGAACCATTTGTTTCGATTGATACCGTATAGTTCTCCAAAAGTGCAAGAAGCTTTCCCAAGTCTTCCTGGATCAGTGGTTCTCCGCCTGTAAGACATACTCTTTTATAATAGAATCTTTCAATTTCCGAATAAATTTTTAGAGGCGACATAACTGTACCTTCATCATACGCATATTGCGTGTCGCAAAAGCTGCATCTTAAGTTACAGCCTGAAAAGCGTACAAAAACTGTTGGATACCCTGCTGAAAGACTTTCACCCTGAATACTAAGAAATATCTCATTTACCTTAATATAAATCACCATCCGATAATAAAATTATGGCTGCATATGCTGCTGTTGGTTTTACTGTACATTTAATCAATTTATATGTATATGAATCAAATCATATCTTCCTTATTAATTGTAATGTAACTTGTAGGTGTTTCCCACAAAACAAGCTTTTCCATGCTGCTGCTTTGATTATGCATGTGTTTGGCTACTTCATGCCATATCCATATGCCGATATTTTCGCAGGTCGGGTTAAAATCAAATACTTCATTCAGATATAAATGGTCGATTTGGCTTAATACCTGGTTTGAAACAATATCATCAAGATCATGGAAATCCATTACCAGTCCATTATTGTCTGTAAAACCTTTAACCGTAATTTCAAGTTTATATGTATGTCCATGAATATTTTTGCATTTTCCCTGGTAATCAATAAGACGGTGCGCACTGTCAAATGTAAATATTTTTGTTATGCTTACTCTCCTGCTTTCCATAATCCGCAGATTCCTTTCATTTTTTATATAACGACAAATTAATTTTCCTGCCTGGCGGCAAACCTAATTTATCTGTTCTGATATTCTATCGGATCTTTCAATCCTGCTTCAGCAAAGCCCTTCAATCTGAGAATACAGCTGTCACAAATTCCGCATGCCTTGTCTCCGCCTTTATAACAGCTGGTGGTAAGTTCAAGAGGAGCTTTGCTGTCATTTGCCAACTTGATAATCTCTGCTTTCGAAAGTTTCAATAACGGAGTAATAATCTTCAGAGGGTTGCCCTCAACACCGCTTTTTGTACCAACCCGTATCATTTCTTGAAATGCAGATATGAATTCAGGCCTGCAGTCAGGATAACCGCTGTAATCTATTGCATTTACTCCTATATAAATCGCTTCTGCACCGACAACTTCCGCATATCCGGCTGCATAACTCAAGAACATAATATTTCTGGCCGGGACATAGGTTACCGGTATATCTGAAGTCCCTTTGTACTCAGGGACATCAATAGCCATATCGGTAAGTGCACTTCCTCCGACATTGTCTATTTTGATGACCTTGTGATTTTTTATGTTATAGTATTCAGAAATTTTCCTTGCACAGTCAAGTTCTTTCTTATGCCTCTGGCTGTAATCAAAGGAAAGGGGATATGCCTCATAACCGTCCTTAATTGCAACCGACAAACATGTAGTACTGTCAAGGCCTCCCGATAATAAAACAACTGCCTTTTTCATTAAAATCACCTTTTATAATTAATATTAATTTCATTTTACATCATTATTATAGCCATATCATATTAATCCTACGATCTTTAAGCCTTAACACTTGATACTTTCAGGCTAAGTACGGGATTAAACGGATACCAGTTTATTTATATAAGTATACCAGTATTGGCCGATTTAATCAAAAAATGCTGTTCACTTTGAATCTAGTTTTTCATTCCAATAACACAACAGCCTATTGCTCCGTTAAACTGAGGGTGGTCTGGTACCACAATACGCCTGAACCCGGTCTCATGTTCTATAAAGTGAATCAAAGCCCTATTCCTGGCAACCCCTCCGGTCACAACCAGCACATCACTTGGAAATTTGTCTATTAAAGGTTTTATTCTTTTAAACAATGAATAGTTAACCCCTGCAGCAAGCTCCGAAACCCGGTTTCCTTCAGATATCCTGCCAATGAGTTCCGATTCGCCGAAGACTGCACAGGTGGAGCTCAGTTCTACAGGATTCTCATAATGCTTTTCCAGTTCAGACAGCGGTATTCCAAGAACATTAGCCATATTTTCGATATATCTGCCGCAGGAGGCAGCACATTTATCATTTAGGTACATATCAGCCATTTTACCTTTTGCGACCGATATTATTTTACTATCCTGCCCCCCCATATCAAGAAGGGTAAAATCGGTCAAACCCGTCTGCCAGGCTGCGCCTATGGTATGCGCCTTTAGTTCTATAACAATTTCGGCGCCTGCAATATTTACATTATTACGTCCGTATCCGGTTCCAACTACCTTGTCTATGTTTGAAAAGCCAAGACGTTCAATATCTATATGGATTTTTCCGTCAACACTTGAGCAGCACTCTCTGTAAAAAGCGGCCGTATCAAAAATTTGTGTTTGTGCTATATTATTGTCCTGCATTAAAACCATCTTGACCGACCTGCTGCCAAGATCAATACCAAGTACTCTCATATTAAATCTCCATTCTATGATATAGGGCGAAGTGAGGCATTTTCGAGTTACAAACTCAAAACATAATGCACACATATTAATTTTTCTTGAAAAGCGTCAGAAGCGAGTAGTGCAGGTCACTCATAGGGGGGCATTCCCCCCTGCATGACGGATGCATACGCATCCTATCACCCCCCCTTTCAGTAGCAATACCGAAGCAGTGCCTCACGGGTCATTTTACAAACCCTAGGGAGCGGAGTTTATTTTTATAAATGAGCACCGAAACGAGCCTTGCAACGCAGCAATACGAAGCTTATCACGCTTTTCACTTTATCATGTCGATGAAGGCTTCGATTCGCAGCTTGGTCCTGGCATCCAAACCGCCCGGCCTGTCACCCTCCAGTGTAAGAACCGGTACTCCCAATTCCTTTCTTATTACTATATCCTCTATTCCCCTGAAGCAAAATGCCTGTGTATAATGAATGATACCGTCCAGTTTTCTTAGTTCAATCTGTTTCTTTATATCCTCCAGCCTGCCTTCCAGGGAATAGGGATAAGTAAAATTCCTGTATACTTCTACAGTATCTTTGTTTAAAATACCGTCAGCCATTGTGAATTGACGCTGAACTTCATTAAATACTACCCTGGCATCCATAGTTTCAACAAAGTCGTAAATATCGGCGAAGATAGGCGGTACACCTATATAACCCAATCTCACCTTTTCTTTTTTTTCACTGCGTAGATTTATTTCAGAAATAAGCTTATCCAGGTCATTTTCAAATATATTGAAATCTCCGTTGAAATCACTGCTGCTAACCTGCCATAAATGATTTTCAAAACCGGTTGCCTTGTTGTATTTCCAGGTTAATTCATCAAGAAACACGAGCTTTTTACGTACTCTATCAAGTTCAGTCTTTATGGCGTCACAGGCTTCCAAAGTAACATTAAAAAAGCTGCAAAGCTTTTCTATCTCTTTTTTCAATTGATAATAATCCTTTGAGTTGGGATATGAAAAAGGTATGCTTTTAATTCCTTTCAGATGAAGAACTTCGATAAGAGCCCTGGTATTGGAACAGTCACCCTCGACAACACCTATTATCATATCCAGGTCCTGTGTGGCTAAAATAGACGAATAAATACCTTTTATCCATGCACAGGTGTTTCTTGGAAAGCCTTCACTTTCAGCTCTTTCAATACATTTTGCAGGACTTTCGGATGTGACGAATATATTATTCAGATCCACTGGAATCAAACCGGCTGCAAATATGACCTCAACCGGTATGCTTGTAGTAAAACCTACTTTTTTCAAAAGCAATCCCCCATATAAAATCTTAATGTTTAAACATCAATATATTTTAGCTTAATTATTCAGCCCGAATCAACAATTTACATAAAAAAATTATCCCGTATCAGCTTTTTTGTTGCTTTTCTGTCATATACAAAGTACCAAAGATCTTCCATGTATTTTGAATCACCCGGTATTGTATAGGCTTTTATATCATCATAACCTATATTTCTGACATATTTAAGATAGTAGTTTATATCTGCGGTTTCAATACTTGTATTCATATTTTTCTTCAGTATTGAAAATATATCAGGTATTTTGGACAGGTACTTCATCTTTACTTTCTGGTTTATCAATGCTTTGACAAATTCCTGCTGTGCCTTTATACGTCCAAGATCTCCGTCAGTATAACCCTGACCGTATTCATTTCCTTTTCTGTATCTGACAAGCTGCTCGGCTTTTTTACCGTTCAATGTCTGATATCCGGCTTTTAAATGTACGTGCAGATTCTGCAGGGGATCATCATAATCCATATTAAACGGCACATTGTATACAACTCCGCCCAGGGCATCAATTGCCTGTCTGAAGCCTTTAAAATTCAACGTAAAAAAGTAATGTACAGGAAGTCCGGTCATACTTTCCACCTGTTTTATCAAAAGCCTTTCCCCGCCGATAGCGGTCAATGCGTTTATTTTTTCAGGTTTTCCTGCCGAATAGATTCTGGTATCTCTCGCTATTGAAAGTATGTTAAGTTTTCCTTTTACCGGGCTGAAATTCAAAAGTAAAATAACATCACTTCGTACACCTTCTTCATCATACCCTATAATCAACGTGTTCACAACAGCGGGGACAGTAACGGCAGGATCACTTATAGTAGAGTTTTTTCTAACTTGATTGTTATTTCTGCTTTCTATTCTCTGCCGGCCTAATTCGCTTATCTCAAATATTGCTCTAATACCATCAATAAAGAAAACAATTGCAATAAAAGCTGTCAAATATAATATAGCTCTTCTCATTGGTATTCACCTGTACAAACCTGAGATTTTTATAAAAAACCATTCTTATTATTTGTACAGTAAATTTTTTAATTCTAAGAAACAATTCACAGCAAAAACAAAAGCTCTGACAAAGAATCAGAGCTTTCGGGAATTGTATTTTTATAATTTTATCAAATATTTAGTCTGCTACCGAATCTTTCTACAGCCTCTTCGGTACTTTCACGGCTTCCAAATGCAGTAAGCCTGAAATAGCCTTCACCGCTTGGTCCAAAACCAACACCCGGAGTTCCTACAATATTGGCTTCATTAAGCAGCTTGTTGAAGAATTCCCATGAACCCATTCCATCAGGAGTTTTCAGCCAAATATACGGTGCGTTTACGCCGCCGAATACTTTTAAGCCTAATTTGACCAGGCCTTCTCTGATAATTCTTGCATTGGTCATATAGTACTCTATAGTTTCCCTTATCTGCTTCTGGCCCTCTTCACTGTATACGGCTTCGGCTCCGCGCTGGACGATATATGAAACACCGTTGAATTTTGTTGCCTGTCTCCTGTACCACAACCTGTTCAATGAATGAGCCTCTCCTGTGGCAGTATAGGCATTAAGTTCCTTTGGAATTACACAGTAAGCACACCTGGTACCGGTAAATCCGGCAGTTTTGGAAAAGCTTCTGAATTCAATAGCTACTTCTTTTGCGCCTTCAATTTCATAAATACTGTGAGGTACACCATCTTCGTGTATATATGCCTCATATGCAGAATCAAACAGAATTATAGATTTGTTCTCCGTTGCATAGTCAACCCATTTTTTAAGTTCAGTTTTTGATATGGTCATACCGGTAGGATTATTTGGGAAGCACAGGTAGATCATATCCACTTTGGCTTTTGGAAGGGCTGGTACAAAGTTATTTTCAGCAGTACAAGGCATGTAAACAACCTTGCTCCATTTGCCGTCGGTTCCGTATTCTCCTGTTCTGCCGGCCATTACGTTACTGTCTACATATACAGGATATACCGGATCGGTAACAGCAATCAAATTGTCAAGTCCGAACAGTTCCTGAATATTTGCTGTATCACTTTTTGCGCCATCACTTACAAAAACCTCATCTGTGCCTATTTTTATACCACGTTTGAGATAATCAACCTCTATAATCTTCTGAATTAAAAAATCGTAGCCTTCATATTCAGGATATCCTTTAAAGGTCTCAACATGAGCCATATCGTCAACGGCTTTATGCATTGCATCAATGGTTACTTGCGCCAAAGGCCTGGTAACATCGCCAATTCCCAGCCTGATGACCTTTGCATCGGAATGCTCGCTTTTATAAGCATTAACCCTTTTGGCAATTTCTGCAAACAAATAATTTCCGGGTAATTTCAAGTGGTTCTCATTAATATGTGCCATTACTAAAATCTCTCCTAACTAAAGCTATTTAATTTATTAAAGACTTTCCTAACAAAAACTGTCAACTGTCCTCTGTCAACTGTCAACTATATTTCAATTTCTCCCTCGAATACTGTAACCGCCGGCCCCGTCATATAAACATGATTGTCTTTTTCATTCCATTCAATGATCAAATCACCGCCCAGAAGCTTAAGCGTTGCTTTTCTTTCACACAGTCCGTTAAGTACTGTTGCCACAAGTGTAGCACATGCACCGGTTCCACATGCCAGAGTTTCACCGGCGCCTCTTTCCCAGACCCTCATTCTAAGTGTGCTTCTGTCAATTACCTTTACAAATTCGGTATTTGTCCTTCTGGGAAAAAGCTTGTGATTTTCAATTACAGGACCTATAGTTTCAATTTTCAGATTATCCACATCATCCATATATATTACAGCATGCGGATTGCCCATTGAAACACAGGTTACTTTATATACCGTTCCGTTTGCTTCAACAGGTTCGGATATGAATAACTCCTTTTGGCTGTTTACAGGGATTTCAGACGGTTTAAGAATAGGTTCGCCCATATTCACCCTAACCGTTTCGACTTTTCCGTCTTTTACATTCAATTCAAGTATCTTAATGCCTGCAAGAGTTTCGAGGCTTACTGTTGTTTTTTGTGTCAGACCGTTATCATAAGCATATTTTCCTATACACCTTGTTGCATTTCCGCACATTTCAGACTCAGAACCGTCGGAATTGAACATTCTCATCCTGAAATCCGCAACCTCTGACGGAAGTATCAGTACAAGCCCGTCGGAGCCTATGCCGAAATGCCTGTCACTTACGAACCTTGCTTTCTCAGGTATATTATCTATTGTCTGTTCCATGCAATTTACATATATGTAATCGTTGCCTGCGCCCTGCATTTTAGTAAACTTCATTTTTAAACCTCCTGTAACTGCATTGGATATAAACCTTACCTACTAATTGTAATATATTATAACATAATAATTCTGTGTTACAATATTTATCCCTTGTTCTAATTCTACCCAAACCTGGCTTATTCAGACTATGAAATTGAATTGTCGTGAGACTAAAGGCTATAATATTAGTATTCTTCCCTTAAGATTGCGGGATTTTAACGACTATATTATAATGTTTAATTATTATATAAATTATGGAGAATAAAATGGGGAATAGCAGTTTCATTGATAAATTAAGCAGCAACAGATTTTTGTCCAAATATATGACTCCCAAAATAATAAAGCAGCTTACCAGATATATTATAACTGGCGTATTCGCCGCAATAGTTGAGTTTTCGGTATTATACTGCTTAAGGACATATGTTGGCTTTTCATTGATTTTATCCAATTCAATAGCATATACATTCGGATTTTGCATCAGCTTTCTCATGAACAAATTCTGGTCTTTCGAAGCCAGAGGTGAGCTTAAACGGCAGCTCACGCTGTACACCATACTTTTCGGAATCAACCTGCTGCTTTCCGATGCCCTGATGGACTTATTCAATCACAGGCTTGGACTGTCTTTAATAATATCCAAAGTTATTGCTATAGGCATTATAACCTTATGGAATTTCGGCCTGTACAAAAAAATAATATACAAGAGATAGAAAACAAAAAACAGTGCGGATTAATCTGCACTGTTTTTATGGTGGAGGGAGATGGATTCGAACCATCGAAGTCGCTGACAACAGATTTACAGTCTGCCCCCTTTGGCCACTCGGGAACCCCTCCATATGGAGCTGGTGGACGGAATCGAACCCCCGACCTGCTGATTACAAGTCAGCTGCTCTACCTGCTGAGCTACACCAGCGTATTTGATTTTCAATCACCGACTTTTAAATCGGTTTTCCGTGACGCATGAA
>JAUZPR010000124.1 GCA_030705825.1 Bacillota bacterium
AGGAGCGTTACATATGAAATCCAGTGTAAAAAAACTTTTAGCAGCAGGCGTAGTTTCAATCAGCCTTCTGACACTTGTTGCATGCGGCAGCCAGAATAATACGGCTGCCAACAATTCAAATTCTAATGCTCAGAGTTCTTCCGGTCAGAATACCGGACGTTTTTCACAAAACACACCGGATCTGTACGGTCAGGTGAAATCCATATCAGGGAACCAGATAACTCTGGCATTGGCAGAAATGCCTCAAAGAGGGCAATTCAACGGCCAGCGCGAGCAAAACAACGGAAATGGCAGTAACCAGGATTCTCAGGGACAAAATCCACAGGGAAATAATCCAGGAGGACAGGGCAGAGGTTTCGGTCAGCTAAATCTTACAGGCCAGACACAAACCATAACGGTACCCGACGGAACACAGATATCCGAATTTGGCATGGGCAACTTCCAAAGGAGAAACGGCGGAAACCAGAACAACAACGGGAACCAGAACAATAATGGTAACAGCCAGAATAATAACCAACAGAGCAATAATAGCAATAATCAGGGAAATAGCACAAATGCCCAGGGTGGAAATGGAAATTTTCAGCCAGGAAACTTTCAGGGGAAACAAATAACCCTGGCAGATATCAAGGTGGGAGACATCCTGCAGATATACTATAAAAAAGATAGTGGAAGCAGTAAAGATATACAAAGTATAAGGGTAATTCAGCTTCCAAGTGCACCTTCCGGCACAAACCAGAATAGCAGTCAGGATTCCAATCAAAATTCAAGTCAGAGCTGAAATAGTATTATAAAAATGCAAAAAATTACAATGCGCCTCAAATGTCAGAAAAATCTGATGTTTGAAGGCGTATTTTTTATTTTCCATCGGATATTAGGTTTAAACGGGAAAGAAACGTGTAAAGATAAAATTACGGGATATTTGTACCATGTCCCAAATGTCTTTTCAGATTTAATTAACTCTGAGCAGGCATCAAGTATATTTAAAATTTTTATTTAAAAATGAAGTGACAGTTATTGTTTCAACGTCTATATTAATGTTTGATGCTATATAAAATGAAGTAAATTTCTAATACAACATTTGCATTTACTTCATTTTATTACAGCTGTAATAAGTTGAACTAAGTACATTGAATATTTTATTATGTCCGTATTTTGGGACATAATGAATATTAGAAACTAAGTTCAACTTATATAGCACAGATGGACTTTTATACTCAAGGATATCGCTAAAGTAAAATTTTATAGAAAGGCTATACATAGGAATTGTATAGAGAGTTGGTATGCATGAAAATACTTTTAGTTGCACCAGTAAAGGATGTAAACTCAGAAAAGAAGGTTGTGAAATCAATACGGTTTCCGATGATCTCTTTGCTATATATTGCTGCTGTAACCCCTGATATTCATAATGTAAGAATAATCGAAGAGGAAGATGAAAAAATCGATTTTAATGCAGACTTTGATTTGGTTGGCATTACATGTATGACCGGTACAGCTGTAAGGGCATATCAAATAGCAGATGAGTTCAGAAAAAAAGGTAAGAAAGTAGTACTTGGAGGTATTCACCCTACAGTTTTGCCGGAGGAGGCAAAGCAGCACTGCGATTCTGTTATGATAGGTGAGGCTGAACCGGTCTGGAATGAAATGCTGCAGGATTGTGAAATGGACAGGATGAAACCTTTTTATAATGGTGGTATTGCACAATGTCTTGATGATTATCCTCTACCGAGAAGGGAACTCTTGACCGGTAAAACAATATTCGGTATGCAGCCTATTGTCACTTCAAGAGGCTGTCCTTATTCCTGCGACTTTTGCAGTGTTTGGAAGTTTTTCGGTAGGAAAATAAGGCATGTGGCAGTGGACAATGTAATCAGAGATATTCAAAATGCAAACACCTCGCGTTTCATGTTTCTGGATGATAACATTGTAGGTGACCAGGTATACGCAAAAAAATTGTTTTGTGCACTTAAAGAATTAAATATACAGTGGGTAGGACAAGCATCAGTCTCATTTATCAAAAATGATGAATTGTTAAAACTGGCGGCAGATAGCGGATGCAGGGGATTATTTTTCGGACTTGAGACGGTATCCGAACAAAAAATGAAGAGATTCGCTAAAAGTATGAAAAGCCAGCAGGATATTCTGGATGCCATATCAAAAGTCATGAGTTATGGAATTGTATTTCATGCATCCCTTGTTTTTGGGTTTGATGATGATGAAAAATCGGTGTTTGATGAGACATTGGAGTTTTTATACAAGTCAAAAATACCGTCTGCAACCTTTAATGTACTTACTCCTTACCCTGGCACTGAGGTGTATTATAATTTAAAGAAACAAAACAGGCTGATAACTGAAGATTGGCAATATTACGATCACTGTACACCCACATACATTCCCCGAAATATGTCTCTTGGAGATTTATACTCGGGCTACCAGTATGTTAAGGAAAACTTTTTCAGCTTAAAAAATACTATTCACAGATTCCCTGCCAACTGGAGAAATCCGATAATTTTTACGCTGGCAAATGTTGGAATGAAAAAGGAATTCAAATCGGAAAAGGCTTTTGTCAGGAGAAGATTGGAAAACCTTTATGAAATAATGGAACGCAAAATATTGTGCATGCCGGTATAAAAAGGTATATTTAACTTGCTTTTATTATTTTATTCGGAGTATTTGATATGCCAATATTAAGAGGTGATGGATATTAATGACTGATGAAGAAATAATTGAACAGGTTCTTGGCGGTAATATCCACATCTTTTCCGAGATTGTCGATAGATATAAGGACTATGTTTTCAATTTGATCTATAGGTTTACATATAACTATTGCGAGGCGGAAGACATATCACAGGAAATTTTTATTAATATATATAAGAAGCTTGATAAATTTCATGGAGGTTCGAAATTTTCCACTTGGATTTATAGAATTAGCTATAATTTATGTATAGATTGGTATAGAAAGAACAAGAACAAACCTCCAGGGGTTTCTCTTGAAGATTTTACAGAGCCTTTTGATAAATGTTTAAGTCCCGAGGAGACTGTAATAGACCATCAAAAAGCAGTTGAGTTACATAAATCCATCATGAAACTTGATAAGAAATACATAGATGTTTTAATCCTGTTTTACTTTCAGGAGCAATCATACGAGGAAATATCAACTGTACTGGATTTGCCGGTTAAAACGGTTGAAACCCGGCTCTATAGGGGAAGAAATCTTCTAAGAAAAGAATTTGGATTAGTGTGGAGGTAGGACTATGAAATATAATAAGCTAATCATTGATAAACCTGAATTCATAAATAGAATTAAAGCACCTGAAGGTATTAAAAATACCATAATGAATTCAATATATAAATTGGGGATTATAAGACATAATCCAGCTGAAGACAATCTTAAAATGTGCTCGGCAAGGTTATTCAGAAGATTGGGCTTTAGTATGGTGATAACAGCATGTATTCTTATAATAAGCCTTTTTATACCGTTTACAAACAACTACCAGTCTTATATATCAAAAAGCGTCAATAGCAATATCATTAAACATCAACCTCCGAAGTTTACTCAGGAGTTTACAGGAATAGAGAATGGCATTAAAGATATGTTTTGTTCCATAACAGGTTCGATAGGAAAAATAAAGGAGGGGAGATAATGAATTGCAGAAATCACTCTGATATAGAGGCAACTCAAATTTGTCTTTCTTGCGGTAAACCACTCTGCGGACAGTGCACAATAGATATTAAGGGTAGGGCTTACTGTACAGATTGTATCGAAGCCTTTATAAATATTGCTTCTGAAAACAAAAAAGTACATAAGAAGAATAAAATTTTGACTTTTTTCCTTGGCTTTATCCCTGGCTTAAGCCATATGTATCTTGGTATGATAAATAAAGGACTAGCAATAATGGTACTGTTATTTGTGTCTTTGTTTTCAGCAATTTTCTTTTCGGATTCGTCTACACTATATTGGTTTCCGGGTTTCTTCATACCAACCTTCAGCCTGCTGTTTGTCTCGTACAGCATTTTTGATTCACTTTCAATTGTAGATAGAATAAATTCAGGTGAATTAAAATATGATGAATCCTGGTATGAATTAACGGCTATAAGGCAAAAAATTGCTGCAAGCAGAAAAATTATAGGTTTTATAATGATATCAATGGGGTTGATAATCCTGTTCAATATAATTATAAAACCTCTTGAAACGGTTATTATTGATAAACTTGGTATAAATGTATCACTTACCAGCCTTTTAGTTGCTTTAGTACTAGTGATACTTGGAATACTATTTATTAGACGGGGAAAGAAATCACGAGGGGACTAAAACATGTCACTTTCTTTCAGCCAGATTTAAAACAACCCCAAATACCAATTTAAAAGATATTTGGGGTTGCCTTTTTGATAAGGGAAATAACTTCATTTATTTGTTTAAATATATATCAAGGCATTTGTAAAGCTTTTCCGGCCTCAGAGGCTTGGATAGGTAATCGTCCATTCCCGAGCTGAAGCATCTGTCCATATCTCCTTCAGTTGCATTTGCAGTCAGGGCGATAATGGGAATATGTTTTCCGCTCTGTTTTTCAAATTCACGTATGGCTTCTGTTGCCTCAAATCCATCCATGATAGGCATTTGAATATCCATAAAGATCAGATTGTAATCCTTTTCCTTTACTTTTTCCAGGGCACGTATCCCGTTTTCTACAACATCTACCTTGAGCTTTTTCTTTTCAAGCAGTTTCGCAGTAAGAAGCTGATTTACCCTGTTGTCTTCGGCTAGAAGAATTTCTCCTTTTAGTTCGAGATCCCTGTTCTCCTCCTCTTTTTCCTTTGCCGGGAGCTGATAGGATTTTACAAGCTTGAAAGGTATGGTAAATAAAAACTTGCTGCCTTCACCCAATTCACTTTCAACCCTGATATTTCCGTTCATTATTGAAATCAGGTTGTCTACTATTGCCAGTCCCAGGCCTGTGCCACCGTATTTTCTTGTTGTAGAACTGTCAAGCTGCCTGAAGCTTTCGAAAAGGTTACCTATTTTTTCTTTTGGAATTCCAATACCGGTGTCGGAAACCGAAAACTGCAGCAGTATTTCATTTCCCTTTTCACCTGCTTTTTCAAGCCTTATATCAATACTGCCCTTTTCTGTAAATTTAAAGGCATTGCCTATTAAGTTTATCAATATTTGTCTTATTCTTACCGGATCTCCGATAATGTAATCAGGGATTGAATCTGCAATTTTGGTTTCCAGCTTCAATCCCTTTTCATTTTTTTGATACATAAAAGTGTCTATTACATCCTTCATCAAGCTTTTTATGTTGAAGGCAATTTCCTCCAACTCCATTTTGCCTGCTTCAATCTTTGAAAAATCAAGTATGTCGTTTATTATTTCAAGCAGGGAACCTGCTGAATATTCGATTGACTTCAGGTATATCCTTTCTTCTTCGGATAGCTTTGCCGAGGATAAAAGGTGGGACATACCAAGTATTCCATTCAAAGGTGTCCTTATTTCATGACTCATTGAAGCAAGGAAACGGCTTTTGGCTTTATTTGCATCCTCGGCAGCCTGCTTGGACTCTTCCAATTCCCTCATGGCATTTTCAAGGTCTGTTATGTCCCGCATCACTATAAAGTAACCGCTGAATTTACTTTTAGTATCATAAAGGGGCGATAGCTTAAAATCATAGATTTTTTGTCTGTTTCCCTCATAGGTAACCAGCTTGTCATTTATTATTGATTTTATTATATTATTTTTAAATATTTCAGATTTACTTCCTAAAATGTCGGAAACATGGCTTCCAATTACGTTTGAAGCTATTTTCCCAAATGAATGGAGAGCAGCTTTATTTATATCTATAATTCTGTGTTTCGGATCCAATATGACAATTAAATCGTTCATACTCTCTATAACAGCTTCACGAGCTATAGGAACCAAATCAAAGAGCTTATACCTGAACATACCGATAAAAAACAAAAGCCCTGTAAATATGAAGGAAAAAACGGTTGGATCAAAACCATCAATTGGTGAGAATCCGAAAACAAACACAATATTTCCTATAAAGGGAGCAAACGTAGCAAGAATCATTAAGGTTGATTGAGTTTTGTATATTTTAGGCTGGCTCAGCAATTTCTTAAGAAGTATAAAGGCTCCTATGACAATAAGCAAATATGAGTAGGCCGTATGTACCCAGAACCATATTCCGTAAATGGGATCTGTAATATTTAGTTCACCTATTCTAGTAAAAAGCATTTTGGAAACAAAAAAATGATGATGGCTATTTGTAATTACCATTAACATGGTTATCAAAGGAATTATTGAAAGAAGGACCGAATTCCTAAAGGTAATCAATTTCTCCCTGCCTGTATAGCGAAGTGAGAAGACAAACCATTCTACAGGTATTATGACAACACCCACATAACTGAAACCGTCCCAGAATAGTTTCAGATGTATATTACTGCTTAAAGCAGATAACAAGTCGGAAAAGGACCATAGGGCGGCACATGACATAAGAACGCACATTGTTTTGGCTCCTACGGAATTTCTGCGAAGCCAGAATAAAAAGGCTAAAATGATGGTGGTAACTATTGATGCGGATGAAAATATTACATATAGAATAGTATGTGATAACATAATTAACCCCCATAATTAGTAAATATTCTACATAATTGTTCTGTTTCCTCCTTTTGTTACCGTTGAAATTGCTAAATATAACCTATTTTTCCCTGTATTTTTTTAAGTAATCCTTAAAAAATGGCATTTAGAACCCGCTTATCTGCGTTATCCATTGGATTGCAAAAATAAATAAATGTTTTTTGAGTTGACGAAAGGAGTATATAAGTGTTAACCTTATCAAGGTAGTGCTACAAACTGGCGCTTTCCAGGTTTCAATAGCTTGTTAAAACTTCAAAGCCGTCTTGAATTTATTTTTTCTGCCATGTCTTGCGAAGTTTTTCCCATGCTGTGCAATCTGTTATCTTAACCAGGGGGCAATTTTTAATGATAGATACTGTGTTTTTAATCAGGCTGATAGTCGGACTTTACATAGCTGCAGCATTAACAGCGCTTTTTTTCTTCAGACGTGAAAAATATGCAAATATAATACCCAACGCAATTTGTATATTGGCATCCGTTACAGGAATAACAGCCGCTTTGGCTTTTTTGCTGGGACATTCGGACAGGCTTGTGATTTTTAAATTTGATGTCCCTGCTCCGTTTGTTTCAATACAAATGCAATTGGACAGCCTCTCTGCAATATTTCTTTTGACTCTTTCCATACTTGTTTTGTGTGTTTCGATATATTCAATAGGATATCTGACGCATTACTACCAAAAAAGAAATGTAGGCCTGTTTAATTTCCTTTACAGTACATTTATCCTATCCATGCTGTTTGTATTTACTGCCGGGAATATGGTGTTTTTCTTCATTGTATGGGAAATCATGTCTCTTACTTCCTATTTCCTTGTAGTTTTTGAAAGCGACCACAAGGAAAACCAGAAGGCGGGAACCATATACATTGTTATGATGCATGTGGGAGCCGCAGTTTTACTGATGGCATTTATGCTGTTGTACAGCTATACCGGTTCTTTTGATATATTTGCAAATCATGGCGCTTTGCCAGGTTTGGTCAAAAATATTGTCTTTGTACTTTTGCTAATAGGTTTTGGTACGAAAGCGGGTATTATCCCGCTGCATATATGGCTTCCCTATGCACATCCCGCTGCAGCAAGCAATGTTTCGGCACTGATGTCGGGGATTATGATTAAAACTGCCATATACGGATTGATACGTTTTGTTGCAGGTTATCTTGGAATTCACAGCTTGTGGTGGGGGATTGCAATTCTGGTGCTTGGAATGGTATCCACGGTGCTTGGGGTTGCATATGCCTTGATGGAGCACAACATTAAGAGACTGCTTGCCTATCACAGTATAGAAAATATAGGAATTATCCTTATAGGTCTTGGTGTAAGCTTTATTGCTTTTGCCCAGGGTAACATGGTTCTTTTTTCACTGGCACTTATGGCTTCTCTGTTCCATACCTTCAACCATGCTGTTTTCAAAGGCGGTTTATTCCTTGGAGCCGGCTCAATACAATATTCTACTCATACCAAAAATATTGAAGAGCTTGGCGGACTTATAAAAGTTATGCCTTATACTTCGGTTTTCATGCTTTTCTTTTCATTGGCTATATGTGCAATTGTACCTTTTAACGGGTTTGTCAGCGAATGGATGACCTATCAATCCTTATTCATGAATATCCAGCCGGGCTACTCGGGTTTGAATGTTGTAACCATATTTTCAGCCGCAGCACTGGCAATCGCGGGTGCGTTGGCACTGGCGTGCTTCGTTAAATTATACGGAATATCATTTCTTGGACTTCCCAGAAGTGAAAAATCAAAAACAGCAAAGGAAGTACCAATTGTAATGAGAGCCGGGATGGCAGTTTTGGCTGGCATATGCCTGGTAATAGGATTGTTCCCGTTTTTGATTACAAGGCTTCTTGACGGGGTAAGTTCCGGGATAGGCGGCACTTCAATTTTTGATAGCCTAAAAGGAAAGCTGTCTTTTGTATATTATCCGATGAAAATATCGGATTCGTCAATAATGCCTGTTGGTGCTGTTATCCTTATTGCTGCGGCAGTAATTATGATTTTGGTATTTGCAAGGTTTATCGGAGGAAAGCTTAAGACAAGAAAATATAATACCTGGGACTGTGGTTATGAAGCTCTTAATTCAAGAATGCAGTACAGCGCTACAGGTTTTTCCAAACCGATAAGAATTGTTTTCAGAATATTATACAGACCGGGAAGGGTACTCAAGGTTGAAGAGGGAGCGTCCCCTTATTATCCTGTCTCAATGAAATATGATGTCAGTACTCAAAAGGTTTTTGAAAAATACATGTACTACCCGCTGGCCGGGTTTTTCAAGAGATTTTCCAGAAGGCTTAAATTCATCATACAGACAGGAAGTGTTCATACCTATTTGCTGTATATATTCCTGGCTATTCTGGCACTTATGTTTTACAACAGTATTACAAAATAAAGGAGAAGGGTAAATGTCCAGCCTGCTTTATATAATATTCCAGATAATTGTTTTTATACTGCTGGCACCGCTTGTCAACGGGATCATAAAGAAGATAAAGGCCTTGACCCAGAAACGGAAAGGAGCACCGCTGCTTCAGCTGTATTTTGACATATTCAAACTGCTGAAAAAGGACGTTGTAGTATCTGACACCACGTCATGGATTTTCAGGGCCACACCATATATAGTCCTGTCCACTGCTCTTGCAGGAGCAGTATTGGTACCGGTCATAATATGCAATTCCCATACCGGTTTTGTGGGTGATGCCATACTTTTGGCATACCTGCTTGCTCTTGGAAGATTTTTCATGACGCTATCGGGGTTGGATGCCGGGAGTACGTTCGGCGGAATGGGAAGCAGCAGGGAAGTAATGATATCGGCTCTGATTGAACCTTCCCTTATTATAACCATTTTTACGGCAGGTTTGATTGCAAAATCAACTTCGGTATTTGATATGATGAGCACTGCAGCCGGTAATGGGGGGATCTTTTCAAACCCGATATATATTTTCCTGTTCCTTACGGTTTTTATAATAATTCTGGCTGAGACCTCAAGAATTCCTGTTGATGATCCTGCTACACATCTTGAACTGACAATGGTACACGAGGCGATGATATTGGAATACTCGGGAAGGCATCTGGCTATGATGGAATTGGCAGCTTCGGTCAAACAGCTTATTTATATAAGCCTGCTTGTAAACATGTTCTTACCGTCGGTTGATGTAACTGTCGGAGGTGGCTTGCTCCCAACAGTGGCAGTTTCCTTGCTGGTTTATATAGCCAAGGTTATCGGAACGGCAATTATAGTTGCGGTTGCAGAGGTAAGCACTGTAAAGCTTAAACTTTTCAGTGTTCCGAACCTTGCCGCATTATCGTTTATTCTTGCATTTATAGGGTTTGTTCAATACTTTGTTATAGGGAGATAAAATATGGCTTACTATTTGAATATACTGTCCATGCTTGTACTTCTGTCATGCTTCATGCTTATGGCAAGCAAGAGGATTAAATCATATATTTTGACATTCAGGCTGCAATCGCTTCTAACAGCCCTTGTTGCACTGCTGATGGGTATAGATGGAATTAAGAGCGGGGATGGTATTGATCTGTTTATTATATGTGTTATCATTCTGGGGTTAAAAGTCATATACATTCCGAGGCTCCTGCACAAAACCTTTGCCAGAGTGGAATATACCGTCGAAAAAGACTTTTTCTTAAATATTCCGATTCTTGTG
>JAUZPR010000125.1 GCA_030705825.1 Bacillota bacterium
GTTGGAGAGCTTCAGGAAAGAATAACATCCACCAAGAAGGGTTCAATTACTTCAGTTCAGGCAATATACGTTCCTGCAGATGACCTGACGGACCCTGCGCCGGCAACAACCTTTGCTCACCTTGATGCAACTACGGTTCTATCAAGGCAGATAGTTGAAAAAGGTATATATCCTGCAGTTGACCCGCTTGATTCAACATCCAGGATACTTGACCCCAGAATTGTAGGGCAGGAGCATTATGAGGTAGCAAGAAGAGTTCAGGAAGTGCTTCAGAGATACAAGGAGCTCCAGGACATCATAGCAATTCTTGGTATGGATGAATTGACAGAAGAGGATAAACTTACTGTTTTCAGAGCAAGAAAGGTAGAAAGATATCTCTCACAGCCTTTCAATGTGGCTGAGACCTTTACAGGATATCCTGGGAAATACGTACCTATAAAAGAGACTATAAGGGGCTTCAAGGAAATAATCGACGGTAAGATGGACGATATTCCGGAAGCAGCATTCTTTATGTGTGGAGTCATAGATGAAGTATACGAAAACGCAAAGAATATGTAGGGGGTGTGATAAATGGCATCTAATTTCAATCTTGAAATAGTTACCCCTGAAAGAAAGTTTTTTGCAGAAGAAGTAGAGGAAATAGTACTCAGGACACCCGACGGAGAGATGGGTATTTTGAAAGGCCATGTCCCTATGGTTGTAGCTGTTGATATTGGACCAATCAGGATAAAGAAGAACGGTGAGTGGAAGGAAGCAGTACTTACCGAAGGCTTTATGGAGATAAAGCAGGATAAGACAATTATTCTGACAGACACGGCAGAGTGGCCTGATGAGATAGATATAAACAGGGCAAAGGCTGCCAAGCAAAGAGCCGAGGAAAGGCTGCAAAGACAGGAAAGCCAGGCCGAATATGTACGTTCAAAAGCAGCTTTAGCAAGAGCACTGGCAAGGTTGAAGGTTGCTAGGGAAATTAAATAGAATTAAAGATTAAAGCGGATTCTTTAAAATAGAATCCGCTTTTTTAACAGTTTAAATTACAAACTTATATTCTTTATTGGCAAAGACTAAAATATCGCTGTTCTTCAGCTTGTATTCCCTACCTGCAACAAGCCGTTCTTCGTTTAAGTATGTTCCGTTTTTGGAATTTCTGTCGACTAAAAAGTATTCCTTTTCCTTACTAATGATTTCTGCGTGAATCCTTCCTACTGATTTTTCATGAATAACCATGTCGGCCAGAGCCGGATTCCGGCCAATAATAAAGTTTGTATCCTTTATTTCGGCTATGTCAGGATTATCCCCGTTATTACCTATAAGGCAGGCTGAACTGACAGCATCCTTGCCAAGAAGTACGGTCTCTTCAATTTTTTTGACCGGTTTGACAGTTTGGTTATTTTCATTATATTGCTCCGGTTTTAACTTAGAGATAATGAATTCATCAGATTTATGAAAATTATTATTAGTAATGTTTTTATTATCAGGTTTTACAGCCTTGTTTGTTTGGGGATGATTGCTTTTTTTAGGCGCTTGAACCTTTTTAAAAGACATTACCTTTATCAGCAGAAGGTTACCTATTACAGCTACCATTCCGATGGCAATATATCTAGTGTCAGCCTCAATACCGGCAGTATTCATAACATATTCGACCAGCGAAGCCGTCAGGAAAATCAAAGCCTGGAACAGTACAATAAGTTTTGTCTTTCCGGAATACCAGGAACTTCTGGATTGTCTGCCAGCTTCCATAGACAAAGTGGTTTTACCATCCGGGTTCCGCCTCTTATTATCCGCTTTTTCTTGCATATAGTGTTGATTTTGTTCTCCAGCAGGGTGTGGCTCGTAACAGGGGTCAATTATAGAATTGTATTCGGGTTTTGTCCCGCTAAGGTATTGATTAAGTCCGGAAAGGCTGTATTCAGGTGATTTAATGCATTTGATAATACTATTCAGCATGCTGCTGTTGTAATCCTGATCCGAAAGCTTTACAACGGTAACAATCTGGATAACCAGATCTCTGAAGGCCACCTTGTAATCAGCCGTATTTTTAACCGGAACATAAAGCATGAGAATTCTTTTGTCAGAGGTATTTACAAATATATGATTTTCATCAAGTTCAAACCCGTTTTCATACAAAAACAAATTTCTGCTCTTAAGGAGTACCCCTGAGATATCCTCCAAAATTCTTTTAAAATCGCTGATTCCGGTAATCCCGGCAGAAAGGAATTCTTTAAGTGAAATGCAGTTTGATATATTGTAATAAAGCTGAACGCTGTCATCTTCTATTCTCATTTCAATTGGTGCGATATTTGTACAAGGGTTGTTTGACAGCATCTCCAATTGATATGTTACTATATCCCCGAAATTACATCTCTCAAAATCCAGATGAATAAATTTTTTGTCGGTATCTGTTTCAATGTTTGCTTTATAATTGTTTTTAAGGATTACATCCATAATTTCACCACCTGAATACCGGTTATTGCAGCCAACATCTGAAAAAGCGTGCCGGGAACAGCAGCATACATGAATGGGAAGGTTCCATCCCTACCGCTTTTATTGAAACCTTCATATTCCATAAGACTTAATGAAAGGAAACAGCTTTTTACATATGTATAAAAAACGTTAAACCTGTTTGAGGCATTCTTATCGAAGACCAGAATGAACAGGCCCTCGATTCCGCCAAATACAAACGAATAGATAATTGCAGGTATTACGAAATGCCATCCTGCAATGGCACCTACAGCTGAAAAAAACTTTATATCACCTGCGCCCAACATTCTTAAGGCGTATAAAATGAACAGTAAAACTACAGGGAATAGCCAACCCAGAACAGATGAAGCCAGCCCGTTAAATCCTGAAATTATAAGGTTGGTCAACATGCCCAGAACCGAAAAGCCAAAGGTTATACTGTTTTTTATCCTGTTTTTGAAGACATCCGACAGGAATGAGCTTATCAGCAGCAGAATAATTTCAATGTATACAATAACCATGTTTTACTGCCCGAGGTTTCCCGGATTTGTATAGGTGTTACCTGGTGCAGTAACCGTACCGCCTGCGTCACTAAATATTTTGTCAAATATTTGTTTAACCAGGGAATAGATCTGCTTTCTAAAGATAAGTGCCAGACCTACCAGAATTGCTATTATGATTACAATCTCTACCGTTCCTAAACCATCTTCCTCTTTAATAAAGCTTTTAACCATCTTTAACATACATATTCCTCCTAAAAATTGAGTTGTAAAACTGCTGGGGTTAATATCATTCCTAGAATGGCAATAAAAATTATCATCATTGGGACAAGCAGCTTGGTAGAAGCCTCTTCCCCCAGTTTTCTGGCTGCAAGCTTTCTATTTTCCCAGCAGGTATTGGCTTGCAGTTTCAATATTGGTATTAACTCGTCGTTTCCCTTTTTAAGGTTTTGAAGAAGAATAGAAACAAACATTGTTATCTCCTGAAGCCTGCATCTTCTGGCAAACTCCTCATATGCCAGGAATTCGGGCTTTCCGGTTTTTATTTCATTCATTGCATTATTAAGTTCATAGTAAAGGGAGTTATCCTTCTTGCAGTCATATATTATTTTTGAAATAGCACCTGTTACTGTAAGACCTGCATTAACGAGCAGAATCAACTTGCTTAAAAATTCCGGAAAATCCATTTGAAGCTGTCTGGCTCTTTCTTTCATTTTGTTGTTAAGCTGTTTATCTACTGCATACAATAACGCCGCAATCAAGGTCATGCTGAATAAGGCAAAGGATGAGTCTAGTCCAATCTGACTGCCGACAAAGGTGAGAAAAGTCAACGAGAAAACCAGTATAAGAACTTCCCTGGCCAGATAAATTTCAGTCAACTGTTCTGAATTAATGTTTCCATGCAGAACCCTAATTTTACTCTCAATCCTTGTTTTATAACTCCTGACTGCTTTAATATCAATAAGTCTGTATATATAAATTCCCATAGGCAGGAAAGCTTTGAGCTTTTTATCCTCTTTTCCCAGCAATTCCTGATCTACAGATATCTTGCTTTTAGAAATTGAGTATATGAAAGTAAGTAATGCAATTTCAATTATAAGAAGAATATACATGCTTATACCTCAATATCGGTTATTTTTGAGCCTATAAGGTAAGCCACAACCAGAAAAATCAGAACTATTAGCATAATAAGGTGGCCTTTGGGACTGTACAAGGGTTCGACATAGTCGGGTGAAGACGAGGATAATAACAATAAAAGTCCGAAAGGCACAATATTTAATACTTTTTGGCTAAGCTTCTGTTCTGAAATTATAACTTTTATTTCACTCTTTACTTCCAGTTTCTGATTTATCACATTATAGGTGCTTTTAACTACTTCTGAAAGGTTGCCGCCTGTATTTTTACAAATTGCAAACACATCCGAAAAGTTTCTTATATCTTCAATATCCGTTCTGGCGGCAAATTCTCCGAGAACCGCGGAAATTGGTTCATTCATTCCGATTTTTCTATTTATTAATTCCAGTTCTTTAATGATATAACAATTCTCATCCGGGTATAATATACGTAAATCATTTACTGCATCCCTAAAGGCTCCTTCAGCAGATTTCCCTGCTGAAAGGGACGATGATACGGCATATAGTGCATCTTTAAATTGAACACAAAGCTTTTGCCTTCTTTTTTCGATCAGGTTTCTTTTGACAAATCGTGGGGCAAGTGCAGAAAAAGTACATAAAAACAAACAAAAATAAATATTCCTGAAAAAAAGATAAGCTGTCAAAAACAACAGAGCACATGATATAGATATAATTTTCAGCCTTTCTATTTTTGAAAAATTGTATTCATTATAATTAATAACCTGTGTATTGATTGGGTTTTGCAGTTTGGTTCCATGCTTTTTATCATGAGTTATCTCCGACTTTCTATCCAACAGCAGCTTTAATATGACAATCAGTATTGTAACAGACCCACAGATTAAAATTACAACCATTGATTTACAACCCCTTTTTATATGAACTTTATGTATAGATTCCTTCAATACCAGGTCTATACTGTTAATCTGATATACAACCAAGCTTACTTGCGTTTATAAGTTCATTTTGTGTCTTTTCCAGCATACCGGATGTATAGTCAAATGCCCAGAGCGGGTTTAAAATGTATTCCCCATTCCTGTAACCTGCCACTTCGGAGATTTCAAGCACTTTTCTGGACATGTCCCTTACTCTTCCGAGATGGACTATGATATTTATTGCAGAAGCAATCTGCCTTCGTATGGCATCCAACGGCAAGTCTGCTCCGCAAAGTACCATGGTTTCTATTCTGCTAAGCATATCCATTGTGGAATTGGCGTGCCCTGTCGAAAGAGAACCTTCATGACCAGTATTCATAGCCTGAAGCATATCGATAGCCTCGGCCCCTCTGACTTCTCCGACAATTATTCTGTCAGGTCGCATTCTAAGGGATGTTTTAATCAAGTCCCTTATTGTTATTTCACCCTTACCCTCCACATTTGCATTTCTTGTTTCCAGACGTACTATGTTTTCTATATCAATGATCTGAAGCTCTGCAGAGTCTTCGATAGTGACTATTCTTTCGCTTCCTGGAATGAAACCTGACAGTGCATTAAGAAAAGTTGTCTTGCCTGAGCCCGTACCTCCGGAAATAAAGATATTGTATCTGGCTCTAACAGCCTTTTGTAGAAATTTTGCAGCCTCCTGGGTTACTGATCCTAAATTTATCAGATCCTTTATCATCAGCGGTTTTTCCGGAAACTTTCTGATAGTAAGTATGGGACCGTTTATAGCAACCGGAGGGAGTACTGCATTTACCCTTGAACCGTCACTCAAACGGGCATCGACTATCGGAGAGGATTCATTTACTGTTCTGTTTACCTTTGAGACAATAGATTGTATTATGTTATACAGCTTGTCCTTACTTTCAAAGTTAAGATTTTCGCGGGTTATCACACCACTTCTTTCTATAAATATTGATTCGGTTCCATTGACCATTATTTCACTTATTGAAGTATCATCAAGCAGGGGCTGCAGAATGTCCAACCTTCGCATTGAGTTAAAAATAGTTTTGATAATTAAGTTTTTCTTTTGTATAGTTAACATGGTTAGCCTGCTTGCTTCCAATACGCCTTTTTCTATGACGGCAAGGATCTCATCATCACTGTAATCCCTGGAAATATCAAGATTTGTCGATATACTTTCCCTTATCCTGTTTATAAGCTCCTCATCATTCATGATATTTCTCCATTTGATACCGGTGCTGCTTTTTGTATCAGCATTTCACAGATATACTCAATATTGGGTTTAAAACTGTCGTCTGTTTTATTGTTCGCAGTTCTTGACTGTGGTGCCGGTTGATCATTAATAAAAGGGATTTCGTATACGGGTGATGTACCGTTGAATTGTATCTTTCTAATCGGTCTAAACTGGTTTGCTTTGTTCACAATATGTATGATTCTGTCTGTAACAGGTGTTCTCTCTGCGTATATTTTTTTGAGGGCAGTTTCAAATAGAACGGTTTTATATTCACTGTTCAAGCTGCTGCCCGTTATTAGAAGAATTATGTCGCTCATATCCACAACAGATAATATTCTTCCGTTAACGGCGCTGTCATTGTCTACTATAATTACATCAAAGCGGTTTGAGTTTTTTAATTCAGTGATTAAGCCTTCAATATCTGTCCCATTCACCTCATCCATTTCAACAGGGGTATACAGTGGGGGAAGGAAGCAAACACCCGTAGTTGAGTCGGTGCATATGCAGTTATTGATTCTTGCCCAAATATTGCTGCTGTTTTGCTTCATGTAATATAAAATATCCGATAAACCGGCATGATTTTCCGGTATGTTTGTAAAAAGCCCAGTGGTAGTATTAGTCTCAAGATTAAGGTATAGAACCTTAAATCCCAATGCTGTAAATCGCGCGGCTGTATGAAAGGCTATAACCGATTTACCGGAGCCTCCCTCGGGCGATATTACTGAAAACACTTTAGTCGAATTATTACTGTTAATATTTCTTATCTTTTCCGGAGATATTTTTGAAATACTGCTGAGTATATCATCAAGCAGCATATTGCCGGCCTGGTATTTAAAGATTGTATTATAAACGCTATAACTGCTGCTGTCGGGGGATAACACCAGGATGTTATCAAATTTATCCTTAAGTTCAGGTGTAAGCAATGAGGGATTTATAAGAACAGCATCGGGTTTTCTTATATTATTCCCTATTGAGGCTGTCAGCATTTCACTGCTTGTAAATACACCCACTTCAATCCTGGGTCTGCTGACAGAGCGTAAATATCTGCTTAAGCTTTCAACATATAATGTGTCGTTATCCGCAATATAAAAAGTTAATTTCGACATAATCCACCTAAATATTTTTTAATATGTAAGAAATTTACTAATTAGTATTATATTAGATATAGCAATAAATGTCAAATGATATTATCAAAAATAAAATAATGTACAAAAATGTAGCCTTAAGGATTTATAGCTTGACTCAGCCAATAATAAAGACTATTGTAAGAATTTGTTTAAGGCTTGAATGATAGCTTGATATTTTGATATACTGCAATAGATAAAGATTTAGTTTTGGAGGAGCATATGGGAATCAAATATACCAGAGAATATAGAGATATAATAACGGAATTGACAGAGGCTGTTATGAAGGTGGAGGATTATTTCAGCTTTTTGGAAATGGACGCCGAAGACTGGAACAGGTTAAAGGAAAACCAGCGCCTGGAATGTACCAGAACTTTGTCGGATGACATATTTTATGCACTTGGTACTGATCCTTCGTTTGAAATTGGTGAAGGTTCGGTCAAATATATAAAAGGCAAATCCATAATTGAAGTTTACAACAAAGATATATGTGTGGGTACAATTAGGCTGGTAGAAAGCTGAAGTATTTTCAGCACGCATTTTAACAATCAGTTTGAACTGTTGAGAGCTAAGAAAGTATCAGTAAATAGCATTAGCGGAGGTATGCAAATGAGTATGAATTACCGTTCTTCAATAGCGTCGGTTCAGGCTGTAGCTCTTGATGATGAAAATAATTCACTTGTTATATTGGATCAAACCCTGCTTCCCAATGAAAAAAAATATATCAGCTTGTCCGAACAGAAGGACATATGGGAAGCTATCTATTCCTTAAGGGTTAGGGGAGCACCTGCAATCGGAATAGCAGCGGCTTATGGGGCATATCTTGGCATTAAGGCTTCAAAGGCTTCTGCATACGGGGATCTATTGAAGGATTTTACTGAGGTAAAGAATTATCTTGCTTCTTCAAGGCCTACGGCGGTAAATCTCTTTTGGGCGCTTAACAGGATGGAGCTGCGTCTGAAAATGGAAAAGGGTAAGAGTGCAGATGAAATTAAATCTGCATTAAAAGATGAGGCTGAAAGCATAAGAAAAGAGGATGAGGAAGTATGCAAAGCCATAGGAAAATTTGGACTTACGCTTTTGAAACCGGGATGGGGCATACTTACCCATTGTAATGCCGGTACCATAGCCACTTCAAGATATGGAACGGCTCTAGCCCCTGTGTATCTTGGAGAAGAACTTGGTTATAATTTCAAGGTTTTTGCGGATGAAACCAGACCTCTTCTGCAAGGAGCGAGACTAACGGCTTGGGAGCTGAAGGAAGCAGGTATAGATGTTACGCTTATATGTGATAATATGGCTTCCATAATCATGAAGGAAGGGAAAATACAAGCTGTTCTGGTAGGCTGCGACAGAGTGGCTGCAAACGGTGATACGGCAAACAAAATCGGCACCTCGGGGGTTGCAGTCCTTGCAAAATACTACGGAATCCCCTTTTATGTTTGCGCTCCGATGTCTACTATAGATCTTAACTGTAATACAGGCAGGGATATCCATATAGAATTAAGACCTGACGACGAAATTACTGAAAAGTGGTATTCCAGGCGCATGGCTCCGGAAGGCGTCAAGGTATATAATCCTTGCTTTGATGTTACCGATAATCAGCTAATTACCGCCATAATAACTCAGAAAGGGATCATATATCCGCCTTTTTCGGATAATCTGGCGAGCTTGTTCAAGGAGCAGGATACCTTGGGTAAAGAGAAAATTGTTGAATAAATTTAAAAAACTGGATAATGCTATTAGGGTACTCAACGAAGCTTAAACAATATTTATACGGAACTATACTATATATCCACTACTTTATGCAGCAGCAATTATAAAAGCGGAGGTTATAAGATTGGAGGAAATTGATGTACTACGGAAAAGACTTTATGATGCCCTTGAAACCCAGGACAAAGATGCAATAATACATGCCAGCAGGGAACTTGATGCAATAATCCTAAAGTATATGAAACCGTCTATTGATGAAAATCCATCTCATTTAAATAGCTATCCAAAAGAGTAAAACGGCTGTGGTAAAAATTCACAGCCGTTTATTTTATGAGATATTTCGGTTAATTTTCATCCTTGTATACACTAATTGTATTCACACTATTATATAGGGTTATATATTTTTTGTCGTGACTCAAGAAAACAGTTGCGGAGGAGTTTTCCTTTCCCACGTTTAAGGTTTTGTTGCTCCATGTTTTTCCTGCGTCAGATGTATTCAATACCCACACCAGGCCATCCTTACCGGTAGTCAAACCACAAAATATGACAGTGCCGTTATTCTTATCAGTAAATCTGATTTGAGCACATGCGGCGGGAAGGTCCATAATCGCCCCGTCAATGAGGTTTAATCCCTTTAAATCCAAATCGGACTTAGACCAGGTTTTTCCGCTATCGCTAGTGTAATACAGCAACCCACCGTTATCAAGGATGAATCCTTCTGAAGCAGATAATGCTCCTACTGCGTTAATGGTTCTTGCACCTTCAGGAAGGTTAATCGGGTTCCAGGTTTTCCCTCCGTCCGATGTTGATACAATCCAGTCACCGTCTGCAACCCAACCTGTTTTATCATCAATGAATGAAATAAATCTGCAGGGCTTGGGACAATCTGTTACTGCACTCCAAGTTTTTCCGCCGTCTTTTGAGACTCTTATGTTGCCTGCATTGCCACAGCTCCATACAAGGCTGTCGGTTACCCAGTCCATTCCAAATCTGCACATTGATGTATTTTGACTCTGGGGCCAGGTTTTTCCCCCATCTGTCGAGTAATGTATTTCGCCGCCATATCCTACTGTAATCCCGTTGTTTTCACTTAAGAAGCCGGCATAATTGGTTGGATGAGTTACTTTCAGTTCATTCACCTTTTTCCA
>JAUZPR010000126.1 GCA_030705825.1 Bacillota bacterium
CTGATTCAATATAGGAGAACAACCTCCTTTCCAATAATTTTAAAATTGCGTCAACAACTAAAGGCCTATGCACTTTTGTACAAGGCCACTGAATTAATAATAGCTAATATACCACAAGGTTTATTTTATGTTTTAAATGCAGGAGCGTCCCCTTAAAAATATATAAATAATTATAATAAAATCAAGCAGACTTCAGTCAGAAAATACTCAATTTTGAATATAGCATAAAAATGAATTAATTTCCCTTGAGCGCCATTCCATGCCTTGCTTCGTCATGAAACTTGCATCATATAATGTCTTTAAATCAACGTTTCACACGCCACTATTTTATATAGGGTCCGATTTTCCCACAGACATTCTTAAACTCGAATCATGCTTAAAAATGAACTAATCAGACTATGTGGATCATTCAATCCTTTTTCAGGTTCATCATGTCCTGCAAATCTTAGTTCGACAAGGCCATGAATGAATGCATAGACCATTGCTGTAATTACTTTTGTCGGTTTATTGATAATGCATTTCTGTTCTTGGGCTTTTGCCAGAAAAGCAGCTGAGGTATCAAATGTTTTAAAGGCTGCAGCATAAACTTCAGGATACTGTTCCTTGTCCCATTCACGTCCAAACATCAATCGGTAATGATCACGATTCTTCAATCCAAAATCATAATAATTGATTAAAATGCTTTCCAAAAGCTTAACAGGATTGTTAATACCTTTTATTGAATTACCAATACTGCTTTCAAGCATCTCAAAATTTTCAACAACAATAGCTGCTAGCAAATCTTCCTTATTCTTAAAATGTCGATACACTGCACTTCTGGATAACTGCATTTTCTTACCAATCTCCCGCATGCTTACTGAATCGATTCCGCCGTTATCGATCATTTGCCTCGTGACATTCATAAGCTTCTGTTTAGTGTCGTTCACGCTTAATAACAACTCCATTCACAAATATCTTTATAGAATTATTTTATAGCGCTCTGTTGACAGTGTCAACCCGATGAGTTATAATCAAACATGTTGACACCGTCAACACTGAGATGCAAACCCTCCTTTGAAAAACTAAAACTATGTAATAAGCGAATACGGGTAAAGGGGATGGACAATTATGAAAAATACGAATTCACCTCAGAAAACCATTATTATAACAGGCGGCAATGCCGGTCTGGGCTACGAATGCGCTAAAAACATAGCTAAAGCTTATAAAGATAGCTTAATAGTGTTGGCCTGCCGTAATGTAGAAAAAGCAAAGATAGCCATGGATTCAGTAAAGAAGGAATCAGTAAATAATAACATTACTGTTTTGGAACTTGACCTTGCATCGCTAGAATCAGTAAGAAGTTTTATAAGAACATTCCTGAACTCAAACTTTCCACCCCTGTATTCTATTGTGTGTAATGCAGGTTTACAAATCGTAAACGGTATCAAATACACAAAAGATGGCTTTGAAGCTACTTTTGGAGTTAATCATCTAGGGCACTTTGTTTTAGTTAATATGCTTCTTGAAAAAATCGTTAACTCCGGCAGAATTATTTTTGTAAGCAGTGATACACATGATCCTTTACAGAAAACTGGAATGCCTGAACCAATTTATGATAAGGCCGAGTTTCTTGCTTATCCCGGAAAAAGTGTGGTAACCCTGTCTGGAACTCAAAGATACACGACTTCAAAATTATGTAATATTTATTGTGCATATGAACTGGACGAGAGAATAAGATCTCAAACCACTAGAAGCATTGCAGTAAATGCTTTTAACCCGGGAATGATGCCTGGAACCGGATTGGCCCGGGATTACGGCTTAATCGCTAGATTCGCTTGGAAATACATTTTACCGGTAATGACACTATTAAAGAGAAATGTAAATACCGTCAGCAAATCCGGGAGGGCGTTGGCTTCATTAGTAACAAATGCTGAATTTGAGAATGTGACAGGCAAATACTTTGATGGCACAAGACAAATCAGTTCTTCAAAGCTTTCATATGATATAAAGAATCGAAAGGATTTATGGGGTACCAGCATAAAACTAGTTCAATTAAAGCAAGACGAAACCATCCTTCCGTTGGATTGATTTGCGATATTGCTTATCAATCTATATAATAAAGGGACGGTATAACCGTCCCAAATCATAATTACCATTTTTACTTTCCAAAATATCTCTCCAGCAACCCCTTAAACGCCATTCCATGTCTTGCTTCGTCATAAAACTTTCAACGTACAATGGCTTTAAATCAACCTTTTACTCGCTGCTCTTTTGCAAAAAGACTGATTTTTCCACATCTTAGTTTTAAAAGCATTGATACTTCAACAAATATTATCCATTTTGAACCGAATTACATTTTTACTTCCCGACAACATCTATAACAACTTTTCCTCGGGCATGACCTCTGCTTAGGTACCGCACAGCGTCAGCCGTTTCATGCAACGGATAACACCTGTCAATAATGGGCTCAACTTTTCCGGCTTCAACCAGCTTCATTATCAGTTCCAAATCATTCGTATTTGCCTTTGCAGTAAGTAAGCACATTTTTTTGCTGCCAATTGATAAAAATGCTTTAAAAAGCATGAATTTTATTATCTGTGGCAGTGCGCCGCCTATCATTACACAAATGCCATTTGGATTGAGTAAATTCCTATAGATCCTTGGCGGATTGCTTCCATTTACAGCCAGGACAAGGTCATATCTATTACTGCTTTTAGTTATGTCATCTTTTTCGTAGTCAATGACTTGATCCGCTCCTATATTTCTGATTTTATCCGCATTATTGCTGCTGCATACAGCTGTTACTTGGGCTCCAAAATATTTGGCAAGTTGGACTGCAAATGTACCGACACCACCGCCAGCTCCATAAATCAAAACCTTATGACCTGGTTGTATGTTCCCTTTATTGCGTAAGGCCTGCAGTGCAGTAAGTGATGCCATTGGAATTGATGCTGCTTTTTCGAACGATATGCCTTCCTCTATCAGTGCCACTGCATTTTCAGGAACGGCTACATATTCAGCAAAGCCTCCAAAACCGCAGGAAGCAATATCTCCGAAAACCTTATCACCTGTTTTAAACCTTTTAGTGCTTTTACCAGCCTCTTCAACCTGGCCGGCAATATCTGCACTAAATATTTTTCCTTTCGGGATAATTCCCATTTTCATTGAACGGTAGTCTGCTGCATTTACTGAGACTGAATGGATTTTTACCAAGATTTCATCATCTTTAGGTACCGGTTTTTCCACCTCACGTAAAACAAGAACCTTTTTGTCATAAACGACAGCTTTCATAAATTACCCCTCTTTCACTTAATACAATAAGTTTAAAGAAACAATTAACCCCATAAAAATTATGCTTGTAATAAACTCCACATGGTAGGCACCGGAAATGTTCGCGGCGGTATGTGCTTTTCCTGTCATAGAGTTGCTTACAACAGTAGCCAGAATTGCAGAACCAAAGGCTGCACCTATGTTTTGGATAATTCGAGTGGAGATACTGGCCTGCGGGACTTGCACTTTTTCAAGCCCTACAAAGGAATCACTCATGACAGGAATAGTCACACCGCCGACACCCATACCGCGTAATAATAGGATAAACCATATAAATAACTGGTTTGTGCCCATGTCAAAGAAAACAAACGGAAGAGTAGCAATGAGTGTAACAACAATCGCGGGTAACACTACGAAACGAGCGCCTATCTTGTCGGTCAACTTTCCAATAAGAGATCTTGTCACCAACATGCCAACTCCTTGGGGAATCAGCCACAATGCAGATGTTATAACATCTAATCCACGCACATTTTGGAAAAACATCGGGAACAGGAGCATGGGGCCATTGGTGGCAAATCCGCTTTTTCAGCAGACTCGTACCTATCCATGTGTCCCTGGAGCACTCATCCTAAGTCACTTAATTGTCAAACATGTACCCGTCTTGTCCAATAACTCTTCACGTAAATATTTTTCACCATTCTCAGTGATGCTGAGCAGTCTCCCCCTCAACATAGCTAGCCAGCCATTTTCACCCTGGGCATAGGTGTTGCCGGAAAAGATCGGCTGATTGCCTTCCGGCATATAACAGTGGACTAAGGTATATTCGGATAGATAGAATGTATTTTTTGTGATGAATATACCATCATTTTTATTTTTATACTCTCCGCCAAATTCAATAGAGCTTAAAGGCAGCTTTTCTTTATAATTATCTGTCCGTTGTGCTTCTAGCTCCACCCAACCGTAGCCGGTATACATAACATAATTATCCTTAAAACTAACGTTTTTGAACCCACTGTCTGCGGTGGGATTTTCAAGTTCCATATAATTAACCAAGTGCAATGCAGCGGCATTATATTCCAATAGATTTCCTTGAATCACAATATCGCTATAAATAGAGGGTGCATCTGTGCTGTCATGAATAGCAACTACCAATGCTTTGCTGGCACAATGGTGGATATAATTGTTTACAACCGTATTTTTTGGGCCTGACATTTGTACCGCACCACCTGAGGTATCTGAGTATGCAACTTCATTACCAATCAAATAGAAATATTTTGTAATACCCCCGCCGCACCAGCCGATTTCACAATTTTGTACTCTTGTATTTGTCCATCCCAGATAGCTCCTGCAATCCACACCCAGTCCGCCGAAAAACACAATTTCTAAATTGTCAACCGTCATATCCTTGCCATTATAACCCACAGGCGATATCCCCATTCCATCAAGCGAGAACTCTATATTCCGGTATAATTCACCTGGATTGCCTGCGTCACAGCGTAGATACAGCGGGCCGATAACTCCGGTCGAATTTACTTGGTCAAAGGGGTTGATTTTGGTAAGATCAACACAAGAAAAAAAGTCTAAATCCTGTGCAAGCCCTGTAGTTACATCAAACCTCTTACCTGTATCGGTAACATATTGCTTGCCGTTCCAGCAAGGCATCCTCTTATTTGCCCAATTTTTCCCGCTGTCAAAGAAAATACCCGTACAATCGAGGAGATCACGATAGTAGACCCATATTTTTTCACCATTTTTGCCCTCATAATATAAATTCCACTTGTCCCGAGTTGCTGCATTCTCTGCCACGGAACCGCTTATTACGGGCTTGGGACCCGTGCCGTATGCAGAATAGGTAACGCCTTGTTGTACTGGGACTGTGCCATACCATATATCTCCACGTTTGAAGAATACCGCATCACCATACTTTAAATCCATAGTGCTGACTTTGCTAAGGGTTGCCCATGCTGTCTCCGCTGATGTACCGTTGTTAAAGTCATTACCGCTGTTGGAGACATAATATGCCGTGCCGGTGTAGGTTTTTCCTTGAATAAATGTATTACTTTTAGTGATGTTTGTTTCACAGTTAATGATTGAATTCCTGCGCTTATCGGCAAGAGCAAGGATATCGGCGGATTTTTTATCACTGCCAATCGTTTTCTCAGTCTGCTTGAGTGTGCTTTCATACAACCTGAGTACCGCATGGATTGCTTCTTGCCTACTAAAGTTGGCCATAGGCCTTATTGTTTTATGTACAAAATCAATATCAAACACCGGATTCCCACTTACACAAGAGGTTTGACCCATGCACCAGAATTTTGAGCTGGTAACATAATCCCCCCAGTCTGGAATATGCTTTTTAAATTCAATATCATAAAATGGCGATTGTTTATTACAATCCGAAAACCATTTATTATAATTATTATCAAATCCATGTACCATATCAATACCCAGCTTCTCCGCCATATAGTTCCAATTGCCGTTCGTTGTCTGGCCGATCCCCATAAGGCATGCAGCATAATAAGTCGCTAACATGCCGTGGTCTCTATGCATGGTGTCATTGGAAACCAATGCTCGTGAAGCCGTCTTTTTCCACTGTGGAACAAGCTTGCTGTTATAATGTGATAGCATATTTGACACCATCGTACAGTACTGGCTGAAAGTTATAGTTTTGTCCCAATCACCTTGAAGCTTTTCAGGTACGAATCCATATGAAATTGCCCGAAGAGTTTCAGGATCCTTCGTAGAAGCAGCTTTGCCCAGCGTCTTTGGAGTATTGCTTGCTGTAGGAGCCGCAAATACGGAAAAAATATTCAGAGTAATGAGCATAATACAAAGAGTTAATGAAATAATACGTTTCATTGTTTTCCCACCCCTGAAAAAAATTTATTTAAAATGATTTTAACATTGCTTATACGTAGTAAATTATCGCTTCGTTCTTTATTAACTAACGTGGAATTCTGCGCTACAAGCTCAATATCTTCGTGTTTTTAACCATCACTTTTATCTCCTTTACTTGGGTATATTTTGAAAATAATTTTATAAATCATATTATATATAACATAATTAACAAATTCTACAATAATATCTAATAATATTAATAAACCAGCTTCCCACGTTTTTCCCACTAAAAAAAAATAAAAAAGAATACAAAAAAATACAATTTTCATAATCAGTTTCGTGAACTTCGGCTATAATCCTAAATATTCAACGACTTTACAATAGTGAAAATTGTATTTTATTATGTCCATCTGTATTAGATATTATTTAAAATATCTGTTCAAAAGTCCCTCAAACGCTTTACCGTGTCTTGCTTCGTCATGAACTTTAAATACACAGTATTTTAAACAGCTGTGTTTGTGGCTGCAACAATAGATTTGCTCCTCTATAAATATGGAAAGTAAACTTGACATATGTAGAATATAGGTGTATATTAATCATGGAAAGTAAACTTTCCGTAGGCTACGAAAAGGAGTAAAAAGTTTGAAAAATGGATTAGAAGAGTTAAGAAAAAAAAGAGGAATTAAGCAAGAAGAATTAGCAGAGATTTTAGAAGTTTCAAGGCAGACAATAGGCTCTCTTGAAAATGGAAGATACAACCCTTCAATTGTCCTTGCTTTTAAAATCGCAAAATACTTTAATTTAATCATTGAAGATATTTTTATTTACAAGGAGGAATAAAATGAAGAGATTAAATTACATACATCTTGGGGTCACACTGATAGGGCTTTTTATTTTTTTAAATGTATTTACAAGAGGTAAAGGAATTGTCTGGTTCTGCGTTGGTGCAATATTGATTGGAGTTGGCTCATATAACATAATTATAAAAGCCAGAGAATCAATTAATCAAGCGTACAAGAAAACAAATCGAATTGATGCTAAGGATGAGCGGAATATATTAATTAAGGTAAAAGCAAAGGCACTAACATATGATATTATTTTATTTGCAATCAACTTATGTATTTTGTATTATCTTTTAAATGATAAAACAGGAATAGTTATTGTTTTAACAGGTATAGTTATTTTACAACTATTAACTTATGAAACATCAAAGGTGCATTTTACTAAAATATTATAGCTTGGAGGGAAGCATTTATGATAAAAAAAGTATCGTGTTTAACTGCTTTAGTAGTAATAAGTATTATAATTTTATTAACAGGTTGTAGCAAGAAAAATACTAATAATCTCATTATAACAAATGAGAGTTCTGAAACTATTAATAGTTTAGCAATCCAACGGGGTAATCAAACAGATGTTATGGGGAGCAAATTAGAGCCAAACCAAAAATGTTATTTTGACATTGGGGTACAGGATAACTATACCTTTGTAGTAGAATTTAAGGATACAAATAAACAAATTATTCGTAGCAAACAAATTACTACTAACTTCAATTATAATAAAGATGAAGTAAAAAATATAAAGATTTCTAAAGATAATAATAAACGATGGTCTATTACTCTTGAAAATTAAGGTTTAACCAAATAATGTTTAGTCGGAGGGATTTGGAATGGAAGAAATCTTTATTAAACCAGCAGTAGATGCAATAATTGAAAAAATAACTAATAACAAAAGATATATTTTAATTCAGGATAGAAACAAGGATAATGTGTCCTGAACAGTACTTCAGTTTACACTCCCCTGGAAATATTAAGTTGTGTTCAGTCAGCACTACCTAAACGGTGGTGCTTTTTCATTATTCAAGTCGGCGCCTGACCTGAAGCATTTTACCCTCATCGCCGGGCGGGCTAGACCTCACAAAATGTTACCAGCTGCTGTCTCATTGATCATTTTTTCTCTAGCAAGGTATAAGCTGTCCAAGAAAGTCTGCATTGGTGTTCTGCCGTTACACCGTTTAGCTTGATGAGTACGTTCTTCGTTGTATTGTAATATGAAAAAGTCCAGCTCAGGCAATAATCACTACAAGCTGATTTTCCCACCAGTTTCCCACAAAAATTCCTTTCCCTCAAGTGTCAGGGAGGTATTACACCTATAGATTGTGCATAATATTATTTCTTCGCAAAAGTTCTTTAAAATCTTTATCCATTAATTCAACTTCATTTTTTAAATTTAGTGCTTGACCTCCCAATAATATATCCGATACAAGTTTTGTGTTTAATATCTTTCGCATAATGAAATCCATTAGCCAAATAGGACATATTAAGATTATTTTTAGCTTCGAAGGTGTAATGCTTATACCAGCATTCTTTAGCGAACCGATATACTCTTTTATTCTCAACGTCATCACGTGGACTGATTCCCTGCTTGCAGCAGTCGCCTGATCAACAACCCCTCTATGTGTATATAGCCCTTTTGACATAGCTACCACAAAAGCAGCATGTGTTATCTGAAATGCTTTCATATCCTTTGAAACGCTGTATGGCAGCTTGGATTTCTCAAATATATCCGCAAGTTTTTTTGTTCTCTCGGTTATCTGCCCAGCTATTTCACCGAAAGTAGTTGCTTGAATGAATTTCGGCCCAAAGTGAGCATATAGTATTCTATCTTTTATTTCACCACCCGCACTGGGAAAAGCAGGTAGTAGTCTTCCTTTCCCAATGATTTTTTCCCAGGACTCATATCCTATTGGATTGTTGATCATTGTAACTATATTTATACTTTGATTTTCCTTAAGTGCAGAAAGCGCTGACTCAGCTTGTTCATATCTGACCGGAACAAAAATAAAATCATAAATATCGCTTGGTTCCAGATTCTCAATTACCTTTACATTCAAGTGTCTGATTGTACCATTTTCACTGTAATAAAGCCCTTTTTCCCTTAATGTACTTAACCTGCTGTTGCGGGCAAGTATGGTAACGTCAAGGCCTGCTTCGATGAATTTAATTGCATACGTACTGCCTATGACTCCTGCACCGAAAATTAAAATCCTGCTTTCATTTACTAGCATTAAACTACTCCTTATCGAATTTTAACATATGTTGATTTTTCAACATATGTTCTATATAATTTATATTACCTTAGCAAATATATCAGTTCAATAAGTAAAATGTTTGTATCTGTTGATTTATCAACAAAAACCAACAATTTGTTTATTATAATAATACTCTGGCTTTCAACCTGAAACTATATTGCTTAGTATACAAAAACCTAATAGGAGAAAAATGGACAGACGAATACAAAAAACAAAAGATGCAATAATTGATGCTTTTGTCGGACTGATGGCAGAAAAAGATTTTGAAAAGATAACCATCAATGAAATTGCAGACCGCGCTAATATAAACCGTGGCACTGTTTATCTGCATTATGTCGATAAATATGATCTTCTGGAAAAGTGCATAGATGCCCATTTAGTAAAATTGTTTAAGAACTGTATGCCCGAAGTTAATACGACCGACTTTTCCACAAAGGCTTCAATGGTCCGCACGTTTGAATATTTAGAACAGCATGCTTTTTTCTATTCCACGATATTTAAAAACAAAGGGGTACCGGCTTTCAGAAGCCGTCTGAATGAAATGGCTATAAACAACCTTCGGAAGCAAATTGATATAAGCGGCATTAATCAAAACATGAATAAGGAAGTGCTTGTGCAATTTCTAGCTTCAGCCGCTGTCGGTTCACTTGAATGGTGGATCACCAATTCAATGCCATATCCTGCGAAGGATATGGTAGAGCAAATCTGGACGCTACTGGAACGTGTCCAGCTGATTCATCAATAACAACAAAAGAGTCTAAATCCGTTTTAAAATAGAATGAGGAATAAAGCAATACTTTATCCCTCATTTCTGTTTTCTATTTACATGCAACCTATAAATCTATTTACCGAAATACCTTTCCAGCAAGCCTTTGAATGCCATACCATGTCTTGCTTCATCCTTGCACATTTCATGAACCGTATCATGAATTGCATCATAGTTAAGCTGTTTTGCCCTGGTTGCAAGCTCCTTTTTGCCCTTGCATGCGCCGTATTCCGCTTCAACCCTCAACTGCAGGTTCTTTTTAGTA
>JAUZPR010000127.1 GCA_030705825.1 Bacillota bacterium
GAATACATAATAGTAAGCATGGCTCCTGAAAATCCAAAGCTGATGGATAATCCTCTAAGAATCAGTTCCGACAGCACATTTCCCTGCGGTACATAGGTCTGTTGAGTAAAATAACTAATAACACTTACGCCTGTACAAAGGAAAGCGGAATATGCAAGAGTGGAAAATTCCAGATACAAGGCGCTTAATGATACTGAAAAGAATATAGTCCCCCATGCTTCAGCATATGGAACATTTTTAACTATACCCAGATAATTTGCATATGAGCCCAGTACCAGAACATATTTAAATATTTTTGTCACTGTAGGATTATCACGGTTTTTTCTAACGGTAAGGAAATATATTATGCTGGACACTATCAGGGTGACGGCAAAATATAATGCAAGCCCCAGTATATTGCTCCATTTCAGTTTACTGAAAACACCTGTAAGCATTAAACCTATTAAAAGCAGAAGCGACCCAAATACACTAAGTACACAAAAAATATAACTTATGAAATTGATATTACTTTGATAATTGTTGATATTTTTCTTGTAAATGCTTTTTTCAGAAGTAATTCCCATAATAATCCTCCTATGTAATTAGATATGAGACTTTAGAGTTGTCTTCAAATTCATACATTTTATTACATTTTATTTTATTTTTTGCAATATGTCCACATTTTTTCTGTAAATTGGCTAATAAATTTTCAATTTTCTAGGAATTAAATATTGAAATATATAGAAATATGACATAAAATTACTATATCTGGTATAAAATTATTTTATGTTAATTTTTTACCAGATATCTCTTTATTTACATAATTTATTAACAGGAGGAATTTTTATGGGAATGTTGGTTGCAGGTATCGGTCACTATTTACCAAAAAGGGAAGTAAGTAACGATGAGCTTTTAAGGATGGTCTCGGAAAATTCACCAAACAATCTTGATATCGAAGGGCTTAAAAAAAAGCTGAATCTTAATATTGCAATATCAAGACATTTTGCATCAGAAGAGGAAAGCGGCCTATATATGGCCGAGCAGGCAATACGCAACTGTCTGGAAAGAAGCGATATAGACGTGTTGGATATTGATTTGATTATATATACGGCTATGTACCGCAGATATATTGAACCTGCCATGGCTATCTGCCTCAGTGAAATAATAGGAGCGAAAAACGCAAATGGCTTTGATTTGTCCAACGCATGCATGGGATTTTTAAATGCAATTGAATTGGCACGTTTATATATTGAATCAAAAAGGTACAAAACAATATTGGTTGTCGGAGCTGAAGAGAATTCAAAACAAATTCCTCTGGATTCATTCGGTGACATAGATAAAAATCCCGGCTTTTCGTCCCTTACTATAGCTGACGGCGCAGCAGCCGCAATCTTAACCTGCGGAGAGGCAGATAGGAACTTTGGTTTATACCGGATGAAAACCTTTAGTGAACATAAGGATGTATGTAAGGTTCCGCTGGGCAAGGGAAAGGACGACATGAAGCTGGACGTCAACAGCAGAAAATTGGCTGCTGTAGCATTGAATATCATGTCAGACTTCATTCCTGAATTTGTTTATGCCGCTGAAGATTATCTTCAAGGGGTCGACATTATGTTTATCCATCAGGTTACAGGCTATCAGAAAAGGTTTTGCGGTAAATTAAGGGATGACCTGTTCAATAAGTTCTATACGACATTCCCCCACGTAGGAAATACAGGAAGCGTGTCAATACCGCTTGCCATGTCGCTTGCCCAGCAGGAAGGGAAGCTGAAAAGAGGAGACAAGGTGGTTCTGATAGTCGGTGCATCGGGATTTTCCTGCGGCGGCACTGCCTTTGTATACTAGAGATAATATCCCCATGGGACTGCACACCTGTGCAGTCCTTTTTAATTTCACAGCCTTTATTCATTAATGCATTATACCGGATATCCCTGTTTACGTTACTGCATTTTTGGTAAAATATAATGTAGTTTAATTTTCCCAATATATTCAGTAACTATTTGAAGGAGGTACTTAAATGGATTTTAATTATTTTATTCCAACAAACATTCTTTTCGGACCCGGCAAGCTGAATGAACTATCCAGGGTGAAACTCCCCGGGAAAAAGGCTCTTATAGTGACTACAAAAGGAACATCCGTAACAAAATACGGTTACCTGGATAGAGTAAAAGCCCTTTTAAAGGAAAATAACACTGACTTTGTCTTATTTAACAAGATACTTTCCAATCCTACAAAATCAAATGTTATGGAAGGTGCCGAACTGGCCAGGAAGGAAAACTGTGACTTTATAATAGGTCTTGGCGGCGGCAGCAGTATTGACTCTTCCAAGAGCATAGCTATAATGGCCAAAAATCCCGGAGATTACTGGGATTATATAAATGGTGGGACAGGAAAAGGCAAACCTGTTGAAAACGGGGCACTTCCTGTAGTTGCAATAACAACCACTGCAGGAACAGGCACTGAAGCAGACCCATGGGCTGTTATAACAAAAGAGAATACCAACGAAAAAATAGGATTTGGAACTAATGATACTTTTCCGGTATTATCAATAGTAGATCCTGAACTTATGGCAACCGTGCCTCCCCATCTAACGGCATATCAGGGATTTGACGCCCTTTTCCATTCAACAGAAGGATATATCGCAAGCATAGCGAATCCCGTAAGTGATATATTCGCTCTAAAAGCTATAGAACTTGTTGCAAAATATCTTCCGACTGCCGTTAACAGCGGAAGTGACATGGAAGCCAGAACCAACGTAGCTCTGGCAAATACTCTGGCTGGAATGGTGGAATCGATCTCCAGCTGTACCTCGGAGCATTCCATGGAACACGCGCTCAGTGCCTTCCATCCGGATCTGCCTCACGGTGCAGGCCTGGCAATGCTCTGCGAAGCTTATTATACCTTCTTTGCCGACAAGATTCCCCAAAGGCTGACCGACATGGCTAAAGTCATGGGTGAAAATGTGGATGACCTGTCTGAAAAGGAAAAGCCTATGGCGTTCGTAACCGCATTGAAAAAACTTAAGAAAACCTGTGGAATAGAAAACATTAAAATGACGGACTATGGAATTTCCAAGAAGGATATCCCTGAACTTGCAAAGAACGCAAGAGAAACAATGGGAGGGCTTTTTGGAGTTGATCCGTATAAGCTCTCCTACAAGGAAACTGTAGAAATCATGGAAAATGCATATAGATAAATTGTATAATCTGGTTGACTCATGGGTCGCCCTATATTTAATTGTAGGGGCGAACCCATGTGTTCGCCCGGTTTAAACCTGTTATATCCTCAGAATTCTAGATTATAGGCATCTATAAGCATTTTTAGATCCAGGTAAGATTCATAGAATGTAGCCTTTGATTTTTTCCCTTCACTGATCGCCTTGTAAAAATCCTCGAATTCTCCCCTGTAACCGTCATCCTGCGGATACACCTCCTGCAGTTCAACACTATCACCCTTACTTACAGTAAGCACATCACCGTCAATTGTTATACAGCCTTGGGTGCCAAGAATTTTAAGTGTGTTTTCCTTATACCCGTCAGATGAGAAAAACAAATTAACTACACCGCTTATATCCTGAGGCGATGAAAACTGCAGGCTCATCGAGTCTATCTGTCCTAATTCCGGATTGGCTGACTTTGTAAAAATACCCGTACCCTTTATATCTCCGAGGAGATCTCTTAAGGCAGCTATATTATGTATGCCGGCATCTGTTACAAACCCGCCGGGATATTTATGGTTTATTCGCCAGCTTGTATTTGCATAAAGATTTGTCACCTTGTCAACCTTGTCAAATTTGTTCCAGAATACTGCATACGGTTTGCCTATTTTACCCGAAGCCATGTAATTACCTGCTTTTTCAACAGCCTTCCTGTAACGGAAATTTTCCGCAACCATAGCCACTTTAGGATATGTTTTTTCAAGTTCTACCATGTTTTCAGCATCCTTTAAATTGGAAGCCAGCGGTTTTTCAACAATTATATGCTTGTTTGCCTTCATTGCAGCTTTGACCGTTTCAAAATTCAATTCTATAGGAAGTATTATATCAACCGCATCTATGTCCTTCATATTAAGAATTTCATTGTAATCCAGAACATACGGAACATTTCCAACCATTTGTGAAAAGCTTTTTGCCTTTTCTTCGGTATGATTGCATACGGCAGCTATTTCAAACTTATCGGTCATTTCTTTTAAAACAGGCCAGTGAAGCTCCCTTGCAGCAATACCACACCCTATAATTCCTAATTTTATCGGTTTCAACGTCAAATCCCCTTTATTGTTAAAGTACTTGGTAATATATATGATACCATCGGTTGTCTTCAATATCTATAATTAAACCTTAGTAATTCAACTTCCCAACTTTATTTATATTGTAGCCATTCATTTGAGATATCAAACACTTTCAATGATAAAATCAAACATCTAAATCAGGTCAACCGCTTCAAAAGGGCTGCCATGACCCGGGTATACAGTCTTAATATTCATTGATTTTAATCTTTCAATACTATTGTTCATAAGTATAAAATCAAATGCGTTAATTGCTTTTCCAGGCTTTTTAACATTGGCGAATATATCTCCTGAAATCAGATTTCCCTCTGCCGTTACTATACCAATAGACCCTTTGGTATGTCCGGGAATATGGATAACTGTAGCATTAAAGCCATATTCGTCCAGCTTGTATCCTTCGTCAATATAAAAATCAGGCTTGAATTTATCCAGATCATTCAGTATTTTAATATTAATTTTTCTGATTTGGTTTTTCAGCAGCCTGAAAATAATTTTGTTTAAAAGAGACCTGAAACGGAAGCTTGCTGTTATATTCGCCAGGTCCGGATTTTCTGCCAATTCGGAATCATCCTTATGCATGGCTATTTTAGTCCCATACTTTTCTCTTATGTATGCAGCGTTTCCAGTATGGTCATTATCTCCGTGTGTTAATATGACAAGCTTTAGATTACCGGGAACACACCCTGCTTTTTCAAGTTCTGCCTCCAATAGCCGACGTCTGTTATCAAATTGCTTATCCAAAAGCAGATGCCCACCGGTATCGAAAAGTAAAAAACCATTTTCAGTTTTAACCAGATAACAATTTACTCCTCCAAGATCAATTCTATTAATTTCCTGTCCCATATACATCCCCCTTTAGATTACTCATGATTTTTATGATAAGCACCGTGAGTTTCCTCATATACCTTGATATACAATTTATTAAATTCTTTCCTGTCTATATCAAAATACCTGGTCCATGAATCGGCAAAGCAAATATATGCATAATTCGGCATAAAGCTAGTAAAAAATTCAGCTATTCTTCTTTCCTGAATGTTATAGTTCTTATCCTGCCTAAGCTCCATGTCCTTTGCAATCATTGCGTCAATCACCTTGAAAAGTATAGGCTCCTGCTTTGTTTTTTTCAGCGAATCTATAAGAATAACTCTAACGAGATCGGCATTTCTTATGCCAAACTCATAATAAACATTCTTCATCCTGCCGGTAAGTTCGTCGGCCTTTTCCTGGTGTGTCTCACCTGGCTTTGCTGCAATCAAGCTGATATATTCACTGATAAAATTTTCTGTCAGAACTTCAAGTATTTCATCCTTGCTTTTAAAGTGGTAATAAATTAGTGATTTTGGAACATTGGCGGCTTTTGAAATTTCTTCAATCCTTGAGCCTTCAAAGCTTTTTTCAGCAAATACTTTAATAGCCGCTTCAAGTATCCTTTCACGGGCATTTGGGTTGTTCATTGTTTTCACCTCGATTTAGTACTGAATGTTCAGTTTTATTTTAATATATATAAATAGCAAATTCAATAGGGGATTTCACATCATAAATATGGAATAATTTAACACGGATTAAAATAAACATACAAACCATAATAATTAGCGTAGGGTTCATGATAGTTGAGCCAAGAGTGTTATAAGATCCGAAAGGGTTTTATAACAGTCGGCCAAAGGTTGGTGTCAGGTTTGCCCAAAGCTTGATATTAGCCGGAGGGAAGAATATTATATGTTCTGTAAGGCTGTACTGCAGTCCAACTACTGCAGTGTGGTCAAAAGGGATGTATGATATTCGAGCTGAGATTATCAAGGGTTCCGCAGGCACTCGGTTTTTAGCCTTCTACAGCCTACTTCTTTGAAAGTAGTCCCTGAATTAACTTGCCGAATGCTGGAGGTCTATTGCAGTCTAACGATTGCAGTAGGTTTCTAAGGTATCTTTGATAGTCGAGCAAAGGTCGGTATAGGTCCTGTAATGCTTGTGGGCAGGCGAAAGTTTGTCTATAGGTATGCAAGAATTTGTATCGGCTGTAGCGTAGATTATCATGGGCTCTATTTTTATTTTACCCACCGCCCCCTTACGATTCCAATTTTCTGAACTTCGTACTCCGAATCCAAACTAACGCTACGGACAGCTGTGGGCAGCCGCCCCTACATTTTAACAATTTTCACTTGTCAATTTAATAAAATTGTTGTTTGTATTAGCGAAAGTGCTTATAATAAATATAATATCTGGAAAAGAAAAAATTCGATTATTAAAATATTGTATAAGCAACATATGGAGGTTTATATGAGCGAAATAAAAACTATTGGCGTTTTAACCAGCGGCGGAGATGCTCCGGGTATGAACGCAGCTATAAGAGCAGTTGTCAGGACCGGAATTCATCAAGGGTTTAAGGTAATGGGCATACGCAAAGGCTATAATGGCCTTATCAGTGGAGATATATTTGAACTGGGTTTAAGAAATGTTTCAGATATAATACACAGAGGAGGAACAGTTCTTCAAACAGCACGCTGTATGGCTTTCAAGACAGAAGAGGGCATTATGAAGGGCGTATCCATGGCCAATGTCTTTGGAATTGATGCGTTGGTTGTAATCGGCGGTGACGGCTCCTTCAAAGGCGCACAGGATTTAAGCACGCACGGAATGAAGGTTATTGGAATACCAGGAACAATAGACAATGATATCGGATGTTCCGAATATACTATTGGCTATGACACGGCTCTGAACACTGTCCAGGATGCATTGGATAAAATCAGGGATACGGCTTACTCCCATGAACGCTGCAGCGTACTCGAGGTTATGGGTAGGCAGGCGGGCTATATCGCTTTGAATGTTGGAATAGCCTGCGGTGCCGAAGTTATTATCCTGCCTGAAAAGCCTTTTGATTTCAACAGGGATATTATAAAACCTATTATAGAGGGAAGAAACAGAGGAAAGAAACATTACATAGTTATAATTGCAGAAGGTGTAGGCGGTGCAATAGATGTTGCAAAGAAAATAGAAGACGTTACCGGTGTTGAAGCCCGTGCAACAATATTGGGCCATATTCAAAGAGGCGGAAGTCCTACTGTAAGGGACAGGGTTATGGCAAGCCTTATGGGTGCAAAAGCCACCGAGCTTCTTAAGGAAGGAATCTATAACCAGATTATTGCTCTCCAGGATAATAAGGTTCTGGGTATTGAAATAAATGAAGCGCTGGATATGACAAAGAAAATTGATGACGATATGATTGAACTCAGCAAAATATTGTCATTGTAATAAAATTTTCCAGCAGAAAGTCTGCAAAAAATCACCGGCCTTCTCCTTTTAAATAATTGAGAATGCTGGTGATTTTTTAATTTTTATAAAGCTATGTTGACATATCCATAATACTGAAATATTATATAGTAGTATAAAGTATACTAGTGAGGAAAAATTATGTCTACTGTTGATTTGATGCTTTTGGGACACTTGATGAAAGCTCCAATGAACGCGTATGAAATGAAAAAAAACCTTGAATTTGCAAATATCAGCAGATGGGTAAAAATCAGCACCCCTTCAGTGTATAAGAACCTGGTCAAATTAAATGAAAAGGGTTTTTTGGATTCAAAAACTGTCAAAGAGGGAGAAATGCCCGAAAAAACCGTCTATACTATTAATGAAAAGGGTAAGGAGTACTTCCGCAAATTAATGCAAAGGTATTCCGAAAGTGTTGGAAATATATATTTTGATTTTAATGCTGTTATAGCAAATCTTGATAAGGTTGATAAAGATACAGGTCTGCAAATGCTAAATAAACTTCAGGAACAATTCTTCATTTTGCAAAAGATAATGGAAAGGAATGTAGAAAGCAAACAAGACATACCTTATATCGGTATGTCGATAATCAAGCTGTATGAAGGACTTTTTAATCTTCTATACAATTGGTCGGATGATTTAAAAAAGGAGTATTCTAAAAAGTAATTTTTTTACCCTTGTAGTGTATTTTATACTAGTATACTTTATACCTATTATGAAAGGAGTAAAACAGCTATGTTTATAAAGAATATAACTCCGAAAAGAGTAAAACTTATACTGATTGGTCTGATGGCTGCCCTGCTTCTGGCAGCACTTGATTCAACAATTGTAGGGACTGCCATGAAAAAAATTATTGAGGATTTACATGGAATAGAGCAATACGCATGGCCATTCACCATCTACATGTTATGTTCTACCGCTGCCATACCTGTATTTGGAGGGCTAGCTGATATTTTCGGGCGTAAACCCATATTCCTGCTTGGTATCTTGATTTTTCTAACGGGTTCTGCCCTTTGCGGAACATCGCAAAATATGACACAATTGATTATATACAGAGGATTTCAGGGTATTGGCGGAGGTATCCTTGTATCTAATGTATTCGCTATTGTTGCCGACCTGTTCCCTCCTGAAAAAAGAGGAAAATATACAGGTATCGTTACTTCAATGTATGGACTTGCAAGTGTTATAGGTCCGTTAATAGGCGGTTTTATTACAGATAATTTGAATTGGAGATGGATTTTTTATGTAAATATACCAATAGGTATTGCAGCAGGAATAATTATCTTTTTTGCCCTTCCGAATTTTGGTCATTCAGATATAAAAAAATCAATTGATTTAAAAGGTATATTTATCTTCATACTTGCAGTTACACCGCTTTTATTGGCTCTTAGCTGGGCAGGGAAGGATTATCCGTGGTTATCTGTGCAAATAGTCTGCCTGTTCGCATTTTCTGCAGTAATGTTTCTATTGTTCGGATTTATAGAGAAAAAATCCTCAAACCCAATTATTCCCTTGTCTTTATTCAAAAACAGAACTATAAACATATCGGTTATTATTGCATTTTTGACTAATGCATTAATGTTTGCTGCAATTATGTTTATACCATATTTTGTTCAGGGAGTAATAGGCAGTAATGCAACAACCTCAGGCGCAATTACAACTCCAATGATGCTTAGCCTTATGGTAGCAAGTACAACTATAGGAATCACCATATCAAAAGTAGGAAAATACAAGATTGTATCCTTATCATCTTTTATAATTATTACATCAGGTATGGTACTATTATCCACGATCGCAGTAAGCACCCATTATTACAGCATTGTTATTTTCATGATAATATTGGGCTTTGGAATTGGAATGGCAATGCCTGTCCCTAATGTTGCCGCACAGAATTCCGTTCCCCAGAATCAAATCGGTACTATTACATCTGTAGTGACTTTTTTCAGGAATGTAGGTGCTACTATAGGTTCTGCGGTTTACGGTTCGATCATGACAAACTCATTAAGCAGCGGACTAAGTAATCTTGACTTAAGCAATGTGCCGGATAAAGTCACTGTACTTTTAAAAAATCCGCAAATAATTACTGACAGTGGAGCTTTAAGACAAATAAAATCCAATGTACCCACTGCTTTTTCGGGGTTTTTCGATAAGATTATGGACCAGATAAAAGTAGTTTTATCTAATTCAATACACAATGTTTTTTTCATATGCATTTTTATTGCAATATCAGGAATCATTACAGCATTTATGCTAAAGGAATTTCACAAAACTAAACTTCCGGCATTATCTGACATAGGCAAAAGCGAAAATACTTGAACTAACCACTTCCCCATTAATTTAATTACTACGCAGGGGCCAACACATTTGTTGGCCCAATTTATGTTTCGGTAAAAGGCTCATATTCCTTCATTAATTCATGATAGCTCTGTTCAAAATCAGAAGCCTTGTTGTAATAAGCCATCTGCCGTCCCATCTTTTCAAGTATTCCGAGGGAATTGGCTCCAGAGGCATTATCAAGACCATTCTTGTCATCCGACATTTTCTTGAGCGATTTTCTATAGGCACCCAGGTATTTGTTTCTGAATTCTTCACTTACACTACTAAAGGATACCTTATTGACATCAAAGCGGGTTTCAAATTCCATACCTTTTTGCGTTTCGTCCATTTA
>JAUZPR010000128.1 GCA_030705825.1 Bacillota bacterium
ACAAATTTTCGGATTTCCCTGGTTATTTTGAACCTGTATGCAGCTATCAGGAAGAATGCGGCACCAAAGGCCAGCAGTACGGCGAGGTTTGGAACTATACTGATGAAGCTGTTTCCGTCCTGAATTTTTGTAATTGAATCAATTGCCCATTTTTGAGGCATGAATCCTGCTATCTTCTGCATGAAATCAGGCATTATGGATAATGGTATAAGGCAGCCGCCCAACATACAGGTAGGAGATACAATCAATGTGGAGAGCATTCCCGCCTGACGTCCGGAAGTTGAAAAAGAAACAATCAATATTCCTAAAGCAACTGAAACTACTCCCATGAATAAAAGAATTATGATAAACTGGTAGTCCTTGATATAAGTATTTATACCGAATAATCTAAACCCTATATTGATAATCAAAACCTGAATAAAAACAAGAGCAGTATTAGCCAAAATATTCCCAAGAATATAGACGTAAGAGTTTGAAGGTGAGGCAAATATTCTGTAGTATGTCATCTCTTCCTTCTCTTTTATCATCAGGCTTGCGGTTATAGAAGCCGACATCATCATAAAAAGAATCAGGAAGCCTGAAGCTGCCGAAGTGGTTCCCTTTCCGATTTCAGGATCTGCCACCTTCCTTATTTCAAGTGAAACTCCGGTTTTTTTCATGCCATCATACATGGATTCAAACTTTGTTTTATCTCCACCTGAAGCGGAACTAATAGCTGATAGGTTTTGCATATACTGATTCAAGGTATTGGATAAAAGCATTGTGGTGGTGGCTCCTTTTATGGATTTCAATTCCAATTTAGCTGGGCTGCCCTTATATATACCATCCGAAAAGCCTTTAGGAATAATCAATGCACAGTCAATTTTACCCGAAGTCACTTTCTTATCAATATCACTGCTTGTTAACTCAGATATTTTAAATTTCCCGCTTTTTCCCAAATAACTTACCATATCCCTTGGCATATATCCATTATCACCATAGATAACACCAAGAGCCAGGCGTCCGTTGCCTGAATTGTTGTAAATCAGCGATGATAAAAGCAGTCCAATCAGCGGCAGTAATATTACTATGAATAAATTCCCCTTTTTCCTGAATGTAAGTTTTAAAATATTCCTGGTTATAAGAAGTACATTTCTCATTTTAATTGCGCCTCCCTTCTAAAAACTAACGACGCCACGGCAAAAATCAGAGCTGCAATTGATAAGTTGATTATGACCGCATTGACTACCTGACTGAAATCATTATCGAATACTACTTTAAAAATAGCATCATTTGACCATTTTATCGGTGAAAAGTTTGATAACGTATTTAAAAACCTGCTATCCATATTACTTAATGGGAAATATGCTCCGCCAAGGAATCCAAATATAACGGGTACAAAATTAACAATACTCGAAGCCAGGTTTATGTTTTTTACCATGAGACTTATAGAAATGCCTATACTTATGGACATTATTATTTCTGAGATCAGCACGAGCGCAATTGATTCCATATGGGAACCCATGTAGGCGTTCAGGATATACCTGGCGAATATGAATACTACAGCCATTTGGAAGATTGTCACCAAAGTTGTTCCGATGGTCTTTCCGGCTAAAAGCTCATACTTTCGGAGCGGGCTTGCCAGGATCCTGTTACCGGTTTTTTGGGTCCTTTCAGAATTTATAGCCCACAGCCCTGATAATGCAGAATACATTATAAACAGGGTAAGCATTGCTATAGTATAGTAATCCAGCGAGCTTGGAGCCCTTTCCTTTTGGAGCGATTCCGCCTGAACATATCCACCTTCGGGAAAGTTCACAGGTTTATTGATGCTTGCCGGATTTACCTTTCTTATCACTGTTTGTGTATTATAGCTTCGTATAAAAGAAGACAGCATTGTTTCAGTAATGGATGCCTCCATACTTAGTTTGGTGTTTTCATAAAGAACCATATCCGATCCATTACCTGACAATTGAATATAACAGGCATATCCGGTATCGGTTATATTTCCAGGATTAATTCCGGTCACACTGGCATCGATAAGATTAAAGCCACTTTTGGACGCCTCCCGGGTCATGTTCATAAACTCTTGTGTCAAAGTACTGTTACCATTAAGATTGTAGAGTATATCAACATTAGTTACGCTGGATTGATCAGCAAATGCTGATGACAATACCAAACTTAGTATTGTTATCATTATTATTGGAAACAGGATGAGCATTAGCGAAGACTTTTTGTTTCTCAGCTCATGAACCATCTCTTTTTTTAATATAGCTAGGATATTTGTCATGCCGATACCACCTCCTAATCCCTTAATTTTCTGCCTGTAAGTGTAAGGAAAACAGTTTCAAGGTCGGGAACCTTGCTCTCGACATTCCTGATAGGAATGCCTTCCGAGGTGAAATATAAAATGACCTTATCCAGATTATTTACATCACGTACACTGTTGACTTTAACTATACTTTCTTCAATTTGAATGCTCTGAACACCATTGATAGACTTCAGCTTTTCTTCCCTGACCCTATCGACGTGGTCTACCGTCACCCAAACAGTTCCCGTATCGGTTATAATTGATTTAAGTTCATCTACGGTTCCTTCGGCGATAACCTTTCCATGGTCCATGATTGCCACTTTTGTGCAAATTTCCTCGACTTCCTCCATATAGTGGCTTGTATAGATAATTGTGCTGCCCATTTCATTAAGTTTTTTAACAGACTGAAGAATGTGATTACGTGATTGAGGGTCTATGCCTACTGTCGGTTCGTCCATGATAATCAGCTTTGGTCTGTGGGCAATAGCACACGCTATATTGAGCCTTCTTTTCATACCGCCAGAGAATTTTTTGGGAAACTCGTTTGCTTTATCCAAAAGTCCTACAAATTCCAGCGCCTCCCTGGCTCTTGAGTTAAGTTCCGTGCCTTTCAAACCGTATAACCCCGCAAAGAATCTAACATTTTCAATAGCTGTTAAATCTTCATATATCGCAATATCCTGTGGAACAATACCCGTATTTTGTTTTGCAAAGTGTCTGTTTTTATTGATATCGTTGTCCAAAATTGTAACAGTACCTTTGTTTGAAGCTATCAAGCCGCATATGATATTTATCGCCGTACTCTTTCCCGCACCATTGGGACCTAATAATCCGAAAATCTGGCCTGCTTCAATGTCAAGGCTGATATTGTCCACAGCAACCACATCGCCAAATTTTTTAAGCAGCTCGGATATCCTTAAAATATACATATCAACACCTCTTACATAAATAATTGTATTCTTTCCTTGTATTATAAAAAAAATGGCAGCCTCATTTTAGTACGTAAGGTCACCATTTTTTTATGACGAAAGTCATATTATACTTAACACAGTTATGTTATGCAAAAACAGAATAGAAACAAGAAACAGGTCAACTTTTGCCGCCATTTATATAATATATGGCTATCTGGGTCCTATGAGTCAGTGCAGTTTTATTTAAAATCGAGGTTATATAATTTTTCACTGTCCCCTCTGAAATAAACAGCTTTTGGGCAATTTCCCTGTTAGACAGCCCTTCGGAAATTGCTTCCATGACCTGCAGTTCCCTTTCTGAGAAAAGGGTCCTGTCCAGACTGCTGCCTTTATCGGCTGTTAAACCCTGTTTCAATTTGTCCAGTACTATATCCTGCATGACTGAGCTGCCGCTGTATACCAGTTTTATTGCAGCTTTGATTTTATCGGGAGGAGTATTTTTAAGTAAATATCCCCTGGCTCCGTTTTTAATAGCTTCAGTTATAAATTCCTGGTCATCAAAAGTAGTAAGTATCAGTGTCCTTGCAGTTGTTTTGGATGCAATTTCCCTAACTGCCTGAACCCCATCCATAACAGGCATTCTTATGTCCAGAAGCGCGACATCAATATCATAATCCAAGCAATTTTCCAGAGCTTTCAAACCGTTTTCGACACATGCCTCAACAATGAAATCGCTGTCCATTTCCAGAATTATCTTGAGTCCTTCTCTTATTAAAGCATCATCATCTGCTATAAGAACTTTTATTGGCATTTGTATCCCCCTCAATAGGCAGAAGCATTATTACGGAAAAGCCATGTGAACCGTCGACAATTAGTTTGCCGCCCAGGCTCAGGCTTCTTTCTTCCATACCTGTAATTCCCAGTCCTTTTTTTATTATTTTGGCGCCGGTACCATTATCAAGTATCTCTACTTTAACATATTTATTCAAAATTTCTATATTGAATTTCACAGAAGTTGCTTTTGAGTATTTTAGAATATTTGTCAGAGCCTCTCCTGAATTATCTAATATTGCTTTCCATTGAGCATAATTTACTTTTTCAATATTTCCTTTACTTATAAGTGTTGTTTTAATATTATTACCTGCAGAAAATGCATCCAGCATAAGCTTCAGCCTGTTTATACCCAGTTGTTCCTGATGTGGTTTCAGTTCCTTGAGAGATGCTCGTATACATTCCATTCCTTCCCGCAAAACTCCTGCTGTATTTGAAATCATGTGCCCGGCTTTTGTTTGGTCTTTCTCTATAAGCATAGAGGCAGCTTCCAGTTGTATAAGACTGCCCGAAATTGTATGTCCAAGCTTGTCATGAAGCACCTGAGCCATCCTGTTCCGTTCTTCCATCTGCGTCATAAGCCTGATTTGATTTTCATATTCATTGCTTTTATCAAGCTTTGAAGTAAGCAGATAGTTTTTATCTCTTAAATCATCAATATTCTTCAAGAGCGAATCCAATTTTTTATACAAACTATGTGAAATAAAGCAGATAAAAAGGCTTAGGATACCAATCAGAATATATTCCATTATAAGGTCTTTAACTATAAAAAAAGCCGGAATGCCCGATATGATTGTTGTAAAAAAGATATTCTCCTTCTGCAAATATATCAGATCAAAAATACTTACAGGTAAAAGAAGAATAAATACACGATTAACAATAGAAACATAAACCATAATCAATACAATCGTCAGAACAGGGCCTAGAATTCTGACAAATTTGTACTTAAAAATATAATAAAGCATATTGATACATACATAAGAAAGAATGCACAGCAAAAGAAGGATCATATTGTTTAGACCTTCAGATGCAATTTTGACGGTACAGTATGTAAGAATCACCAACTTACATATGATCACCCAGTTATCCATCGTGCCACCCTGCTCTATTATTGAACCCCCCTATTGTGTTTACCTAATCAAGCTTGAATGCCTTGACAATATCGCTGATTTCATGTTCACTTATAGACATAATCTTACCGATTGACGAAGCTTCTATAACAGCCTTGGCCCCGAATTCAGCCACTTCAAGCCTGTCAAAGGCATTGAGCATACTGCTGCCTGTAACTATTATACAATCATTTTCTACTATTGCAGCAGGCTTGTCCTTGCTGAAAATATCAGCAAACATTGCAGGCTGCATTAAGCTGGAGCCAAAAGGATACTTTTCTATATTCCTTAGCTGGATATAGCTTTCAGGAATTATTCTCGTATCATATTCATTCTGCGTTACGGCAAAAGCCATTATATTTGGTGGCTGAGCTATAATAACCGAATTAATATGGGGGTGCTTTTCGTATATATATTTATGCAGCAGAACGGACCTGCTGGGCTGTTTGCCTGCCTCAACCCTTCCGTTCTTTACTTTCACGATATCTTCGGGAGCAATATTGTTTCTGTCTGCCATGTAAGGAGTAATTAAAAATTCATTTTCGTCAAGCCTTTGGGAAAATGTCCCCTGGGCACTGTTAAACAGTTTCTGGGAATAAGCCCTGCTAATAAAATCACACATGTCGGATCTGATTTCCTGCTCACCGCTGGTGTACTTATCGGATTGGTACTCTTTTAAACTGGTCATTGTCTTTTTTCTTGAGATATTCAAATATTTTGGAGTCAATGAATTGGGTTTTCCTATTCTGTTGGCATTTATCTCAAGTTTCGCACAAAAATCCAGAGTCTCAAAAGCCATAAAGGCTTTCATCAGATTTTCGGCACCTACTGCTATTCCATGATTTTTGAGAAGTACTGCATCATATCCCTTTTCAAAAACCTCGGAAACTATTTCTCCAAGCTCAATACTCCCCGGCAGACCATAACCTGCCATACCCACTTCACCACAGACCAGATTTATGTTTGGTATAAGCTTGGTATTCGGTATTATTCCTACTATACTGAATGAAACCAGGGCTGGAGAATGGGCATGTACAACTGCCTTGATATCAGGCCTTTTTGCATAAATCAGTTTATGTATTGGCAATTCCATGGAAGGTTTATGAATACCGTTTATAGTACCGTCAGACTTGACCTGAACAATATCGTTTCTATGCAGGTTGCCTTTATCAATGCTTCCAGGAGTTATCCATACAGTTCCGTCGTCATCCAGGATGGAAATATTCCCGCCTGAAGTTGTAGTCAATCCGCAATCATATATCCTTTTCATAATCATAACAATCTGGTCTGCAGGATGCAGTTGATTAACGTTCAAATCACTCAACCCCTTTTCCGCTTTGATAATAATCTTAATTTTATCACTTTGATTAAATTTATCAATTATATTAAAGGATCTACTATTCTGCATTATTTTACAAATATCGACAATATACTACATATTGTGATATAATCATAAGTGTATTTCCATTTTTATTTTTCGGTGCTGAAGGAAAGGGAGTATTGATGAATGCGTTGGTATTCATGAACGAGGTAGTTTTGGCCTGTGTGGAAGGGTTTATCATTTTCTATGCCTATCTCTATTTTATAGACAAATTATGTTTTCTCAAAAAAAACAAGCTGAAAACAGCCTTGTGTCTTATAACATACACTTGTTTTTCATATTGGTCAACCATGCATGTGGATTATTCGATACATACTTTTTTATATATGCTGTTTACTATTTGCCTGTTCAGTTATATTACAGGTACAAACATTTATAAATCAGCTATTTCTGTTTTTCTTATATTTATAATATATTCAACCATTGAACTTTTTTTTGTTGTTATAATAACCAATGTTACAGGAATACCTGTCAGCCGGGTAGCAAATGATCAAAAAATAGATCTGTTATCCCAGCTCATAATAAGGCCTGTTCAGTTTCTTATATTTTTAACCATATCACATTTTAAACTAAACAGGTATCTCAAAAAATACAATATTCTAAACAGAAATAATTCACCAATTTCTTACCTACTTCTCCAGATGATAGCAATGTTTATCCTGCTTTCAAATAGCTCAAGAGATAATGATTCGGTTTTAGCATACAGTGTTACCGGTTTAATATTCTTAATTATAACTATATTCGGTATTTTATACTTTATAGAATACATGAAAAGCCTGAAACTCGAGAATCAATTTGCATTACAAAAGGAATATATAACCAACATGGAGTTGGTTCTTGATGTTATAAGGAAGGAAAAGCACGATTATTTGAATCATGTAAGTACCCTGGTTGCCATGTGTTCTTTAAAATCCCCCGATTCAATGGAGAAAATTGAGCATTATGCAAGAAAGCTGATTAATAATTCCGAGTCCGACTTTAAATTTTTTGATACAGGAAACAAGTATCTTGATGGTTTCCTGGCCATAAAAAGCAGCAAGGCGGTTGAAAATGATATTTATCTTGAAGTGGATTTTGAGTCGCCCCTAAGCAGCATAAACATAGACGAAATTGATTTTACAAGCATTATAGGTAATATTCTGGATAATGCAATTGATGCCGTATTGCTCAACAGCCCGGAAAAGAAAAAAATTATTTCGGTTTATGCATATAAAGAGGCTGACAACTACTTTATAGCAGTTTCAAACAATGGTCCTCAAATTTTCGAAAATGATCTGAAGAGAATTTTTGAAATGAAGTATTCTACCAAGGAGAAAAACAGCATTGAACATGGTTTCGGATTATATATAGCAAAGGAACTTGCTGCCAAAAACAAAGGCAAAATCACTGTTAGAAGTACTGAACAGGAGACCGAATTCCTGATAGAATTTAAAGTTAGCGGATAAATAGAATGCAATCCCCATTCTCCATTTTGAAACCTTATTAATGTAATCAGGCAGTATCAATTCTTTTTATTCTTTTCAATCTCCTCTGCCAATTCATTAAGATATGTCCATCTTTCTATAGCCGTATTCAATTGCGCTTCCAGGTTCTCTTTTTTAAGCAGAAGTTCCTGAAGCAGTTCAAAATCACTAACTGCCTCATCAATTGAAATATTTACTACTTTCAACCGGTTTTCCAGTTCCTCAATCACCTTATCTATCTGTTCAAATTCCCTCTGTTCCTTGAATGTAAACTTTAAAACCTTTTCTCTTCTTATCTCGGTTTTGTTTTTAACCTCTTGCTTTTTCTCTGCTCCGGAGGATTCAGCAACTGTAGAATCGGACGTTTCCCTGTATTCCGTGTAGCTTCCGTTAAACTTGCTGACAGTTTTTCCTGTTAAGTCAAACAACTTATTTACTGTCCTGTCCAAAAAGTATCTGTCATGTGATACAACTATTACTGCACCCGGGAATTCATCCAGATACGCTTCAAGAATGGTTAAGGTCTGTATGTCCAGATCATTTGTCGGTTCATCCAAAAGAAGTATATTAGGTGCCCCTATAAGTACCTTAAGCAGATACAACCGTCTTTTTTCCCCGCCTGACAGCTTGGCTACCGGTGTCCACTGTACTTCGGGTGTGAACAGGAATCTTTCGAGAAGTTGGGATGCAGTTAGTGTACCATTGTCGGTAACTACATTTTCAGCTTCTTCGCGTATGTACTCTATAACTCTTAGGCTTTCATCCATCTCTTCATTTTCCTGGGTAAAAAAGCCGATCTTTATTGTAGAACCTGTTTCAACGGTACCGCTGTCAGGTATTAATCCGCCTGCAATAATTTTAAGCAATGTGGATTTTCCGCATCCGTTGGGTCCGATAATGCCTATTCTGTCATCTCTTAACAAAATATAACTGAAATCATTAAACAGCATCTGGCCTGAAAAGCTTTTTGAAACATGTTCAAGCTCAATGATTTTCTTACCGAGCCGTGATGCCAGAGTATTAATCTCAACATTCCCCTGGATTTCCTCCCTCACTTCAGCCTCAAGCCTTTCGAATCTGTCTATCCTGGCCTTTTGTTTGGTTGATCTGGCTCTTGCTCCCCGTTTTATCCACTCCAGCTCGTTTCTCAAAAGATTCTGGCGTTTTCTTTCGGATGCCTGCTCGAGTTCTTCCATTTCAGCCTTCAATTCAAGGTATTTTGTGTAATTTGCGTCAAAGCTGTACAATCTGCCCCTATCAAGTTCAATGATCCTGTTGGCTACCCTGTCAAGGAAATATCTGTCATGAGTAACCATAAGTAGTGCACCCTTGCAGTTGTTAAGGTGTTTTTCCAGCCAATCGACAGTATCGTTATCAATATGGTTTGTAGGTTCATCCAGAATCAAAAGGTCTACCGGGGTTATCAACGCACTTGCTATGGCAATCCTTTTTTTCTGTCCTCCTGACAGCTTACCTACATCTTCCCCAAAATTATTTATTCCCAGCCTGGTCAGTATTGTTTTTGCCTGGCTCTCAATTGACCATGCGTCAAGACTGTCCATTTTATGGGTTAACTCCATCAATTGTTGGGCCAGTCTTTGGTCTTCAGGATTTTGATCAGTTACAGCAAGTAAATTTTCATACTCCCTAATCAGTCTCATTACTGGAGTATCACCTGCAAACACCTGTTGAAGTACGGTCTTACCGCCGGTAAAATCAGGTGTCTGCGGAAGATAGCCTATACGTATACCGTTACAGGTTATGATGTTTCCGCTGTCATAGGGCTCAATGCCTGCAATTACCTTTAAAAGCGTTGACTTGCCTGTCCCGTTTATACCTATAACTCCGATTTTGTCCTCTTCATTTATGCCGAGTGAAATATCTTTAAACAGTATTTTTTCGCTGTAGCTTTTTGAAATTTTCTCTGCAGATAAGATGTTCAAGTAATTAACTCCTTGCTGTTTTTATATTATTATACCTTAAAACCTTGTAATAGAGAAATTCTTTAAAGACAAAACGTTGAAGCAGCCGCAGGTTCCGACATATTTCCTGCGAAATCAAAGGCTCTTACCTCATAAATCAGCTTTTGATATTTAAGAGGTGGCTTATCCGTATAAGTCAGAACCGGTTCCAGCTTCTGGCCTCCCTTCTGGGTGGCCTCCGTCCTGAAAATCAATTCA
>JAUZPR010000129.1 GCA_030705825.1 Bacillota bacterium
CCGCGAAGGTTATCCACAACAGCTGCTGAATAAACATTGTGATCATAAAAGCGAAGAGCACAACCCATTTGTACCTTTGAGCTGTGATTTTTTGTTTATCCATTCTAAAAGTCCCCCTTAATATATAAAAAGAAAATGTGCCTAAAATTGATGCATATCTATTTTACTACACATATTCCTTTTTATCTATATGGTTTTTACCCCTCATAGATTTAAAGCTTAACTTCCAATCTTATAAGTTTTCCTATAACCTTTACATTTTTAAGTTCTGCCGTTTCTGTCGAAAGATTCCCCCTATTACTTACAAGCAGTATTCTATCTGAGCCCAGTACCTTTATTTGTCTGATTACTCTTGTTTCATTATATTCAATAAAATATAATGCATCCTTTTCTATTTGAGCTGTAGAACAGGCCAGTACCAAATCTCCCTTTAAAAGCCTGAAGCCTGACATGTCATTATCCTCCAGCTGTAAATAAAATACCTTGTCTTTTGGAAAACCCTCGATTTTATTTGATATTACAGGAAGCTGCCTGGTATCCAACAATTTATCCATCTTGTAATCATATACCGGAACTGCCTTAAGAATACTGTCCAGAGCATCGTTCCATACCTGTTGTACCGGTTTGGGGGGATTTTTTGCACCTTTTGGGTGTGTTTTATTGTCCCCCGGTTTTTCATCATTCTCATAAATATCATAATTACTTTCTTCCTGCCCCAATATCCTTGTTATCCTTGCAAGAAGCGTACCATTTAGAACTTTTCTTCCCGATTCGACCTGGTCTATAAAGCTTTCAGCTACTCCTGCAAGCTTTGCAAGCTGTTTTTGGGTCATCCCCTTTTCTTTTCTGAGCCTGCTGATTTCTGTACCTAATCTGCTCATAATCTCCCCTCACTTAAGAGAGCGTGTTAAAACTAATGATGTCACTAATCCAATTACATATGACTTGAAGTTTGTAACGCTCTTAAAAATTAATTTGACTGCTTTTAATTCATATTCTTCAAGTAACAGTCTATGCAATAAACTTCCCCGTCCTCATTATTACCGCAAACCTGTTGAATAGCCTTACCGCAGCCATGGCATTTCAATTCGGTTGTAACAATCTCTTCATCATCAGCTATAAAGTTACCGCAGGTAATATCACATTCACCTGCCTCGCAGTCAGCACAGTTTTCCGATGGGAAGCCGAATTTGCATTCATATTCTTCGACCGCACCTTCTTCATTGATTATCCCCTTTAAGTTTTTGCAATTACTGCAAATGCATTCACCCATCTACATCATACCTCCATTAAAGGATTTATGACAATTCTACCATTCTCCAAAGACATTGCCAAGGTATTTATCAAACAAAGAAAATGGACATACCGGGCCTTGGTAGTATGTCCCCAAAGGTATGTCCAATCAAAGCTCTAATATTTGTTTAAACTTCTCCTGGTCAACATAGTTGAAGTCGGCTGCCAGCTTGCCATCCTTATAATACCTGAAATAAGGTATCAGAGAGTTGCCCAGGCTGTTTTCCTTAAACCTCATGAACTCATCCTTATAATCAGTTTTATTATATACCAGTTCATAGACATCTATTTCTTTATCTGCCCTCAAACCGTATATCCATCTATTCATACTCTTCCACTGAGGGCACCAATCCTGTGTCATCACTATAACCACATCATTTGCCGATGCGATGACGTCACTTGAGAATTCTCCATTGCTGACAGCAAACATGGCATCTTCTTTGCTGATATTTTTTTTATTTACCATATTAACACCTCAAAATTATAATTCCCGTTATTAACATGTCTAAACATAAACTCTTGTAAAGTTTACTTGACATCCGAAAGAAATTGTTATAGCATTAATGTAAAGTGAGCTTTACATTAAGGAGTGATACTTTGGAAAACCGGCTTGAAGAAATAAGAAAAAAATCCAGGTTGACACAGGAAGAACTTGCGGAAAAGCTGGAGGTTTCAAGGCAGACCATAAGCTCACTTGAAAGTGGACGATATAATCCATCAATTTTATTGGCCTTTAAAATAGCAAGGCTTTTCGGTGTAACTATTGAGGAAATGTTTATTTATAAGGAGGAAAATTCGGATGAAAAATAAAATGTATCTTTTTTACCTTCTAACATTACTGGGTATTGTTCTAGTTTGCACAGGCGGATTTGTTAAAAGTATAAATGGTAAAAATATTTCCGGACCTATTATAGGAATCGGAGCCGGACTATTCGGAATGTCGGTAGGATCCATATTCAATCTAAAAATTGAAAAAAAATGCCCTGAAGTATTCCAGAAGAAAAACATAGAAGTTAATGATGAAAGAAACATTGTAATCAGAGATAAAGCAGGTTCCAGAACAAATCAAATAATGGGCTATGTGATATACCTGATTACACTGTCACTATCACTGATGAACGTAAGTATGTATATAATATTTTTTATGGTGGGATTGATAGTTTTTAGGTTGGTATTAATGATTGTCTATACCAATCATTATAATAAGATAATATAAGAGCTGTTTCAAAAACAGCTCTTATGGATTATAAGCTATATAGTGTACGTAATTAATTACCCTTTGCTTTGTTTAAAGCCAGTGTAACTACTTCCTTAAATTTTTTGTTTGACCAGGTTGCACCCGATATTGCATCAACTTTGACGATATCCTGTGACTTAATCAATTCAGGTCCATACGTTTTTGCACCTTTAAGATCATTTCTGCACTGCTGCTGATATTCTTTATTCCCGGCAAAAACTTCCTCGTACTTTTCATCAAAAATTTTCCCGTCCTTATCTATTATGTACCAGTCGACAGTTGATATTTTTCCTCCGGTTATAGTTACTTTTGCATTGGTAATATAGCCCTCATCATCAGGACTTGTGGCTACCTCATAAATGCCGTCCTTATAAACTGAAGATTTGGTTTGAGTAATTGTGGAATTTGTTGTACCAGACATGGAATTTGAAACAACCCCAGCCGTACTTGTGTTAGTTGAATTGTCTTTACTGCCGCATCCGACAATAACCACTGCAGCCACTGCAGCTAAAGCCAAAACTATTACTAGCTTTCTCATATCTTACCCCCCAATAAATACGGGATCAAATAATTTGGTACTTTTTAGTACATATTATTATACAAAACCTTACATATCAATGGACATTCTTGTAATCAATTCTGCAAATATATACAATTCCATAAAAATAAAAACTTCCGCTTAGTGTATTTGCCGGAACATCTTCTTTCTGGCAAATACACTAACGCGGAAGTTAAATTTCAGAACTTTATTATATTGATTTAACTTCTTTAAGAATTAAATTAACCTGTTCAGCAGAATTCAGAAGCAAAGCCTGTTCTTCAGCTGTCAGCTTAAGGTCGAGTACGTTTGTGACTCCATCTGCACCTACTGTAGACGGCAAACTGATTGTTACGTCATGTATTCCCATATAACCATCTATTACACTGCTGACTGTTCTTATTGTATTCTGATTCTTCAGTATTGTTTCAACTATTGTATTAACTGTAATAGCAATAGCGTAATATGTTGCACCTTTATTTTTAATGATCTCTGCTCCGGCTTTCTTTACTTCTTCAGCAATTTCAGCCTTATCTGCCTGTGTAAACCCACTGTTTGGAATCAGGCAGTATTCCTCGATATTTTTTCCTGCAATATGAGTTGCACTCCAAGCTGGAAGCTGTGAGTCACCGTGCTCGCCTATTATATAACCATGCACATTTTTAACGTCAACATTAAGTTTGCTTCCGATGAGATACCTGAATCTGGAGCTGTCCAGGACAGTTCCTGTACCTAAAACTTTACCGTTTGGAAGTCCCGACCATTTCTGAATCATGTAGGTAAGAATATCCACAGGATTGGAAACAACAACTATTACACCCTTGGTATAATGCTTCATAATGTTTTCAGTAATATCTTTTGCAATTGACACATTCTTTCTGGCCAGGTCAAGTCTTGTTTCTCCTGGTTTTCTGTTTGCACCGGCTGTGATAACAATTACATCGCAATCTGCACAATCTTCATAATCTCCTGAATAAACAGACATTTGCCCTATAAAGGGAAGGCCATGACTGATATCCATAGCTTCACCCAGAGCTTTTTGTTTATTTACGTCAATTAAAACAATTTCATTTGCCATATTTTTAATTGACATAGCAAAGGCTATTGAAGCTCCCACAAAACCTGTTCCGATAATAGCTACTTTTGACATAATATCCTCCTGTATAAGTTAATGCTTTTTTATATAAATTTTATATACCACATTGCATAAAAATCTCAAAAAAGCGTATTGTTATTACTTTAACATAATGCATAGTAAAATGACACACGTCTTGATATTTATATTTAATCAAATTGGCCGAATTAGGCTAATTCAATCAAAATACACTGTAGTTTCTAATTTGTTTAGACGATTACTCCGTAACTTAAATTATTTCTATATTTTATTAAATCACGCCCGATTTACAGCCATTTTTTAATCTTATATACTTACATAAATGGTAAAATATTGACATGTATGAAAAACTTTTTATCTATATATAACCTTGCGACTAAGAATTGAATGACCAATAGACAGGTATAAGCAGTAATGGTAAAATATATATCGGTTTTATAAATTCTAGCAAAAGGAAGTTAAATATATGATGCCCGTATATAAAGACAGTTCCTGCTCTCCCGAGCAAAGAGCAGATGATTTGCTTGCTCGTATGACATTGGAAGAAAAAATAGGACAGATGATCCAGATCAGCTGTAGTGTCGCTTCGGAAAGCGAAGCCGAAGAATGGGCTGCCCATCGTTTTGCAGGTTCATTTCTATATGCCTTCGGTGATACTGCCAAACATTTGCAGGAGCTTGCACTTTCCACACGGCTTGGGATACCGATATTATTCGGAATAGATGCAATACACGGCCATGCGTTGAATACAGGAGCCACAGTATTTCCATCACAGCTTTCAATGTCCTGCAGCTGGAATCCGGAATTGGTACAAAAAGCAGGCAGGGTAACAGCAAAGGAAGTCGCATCTGAAGGACTTCACTGGACTTTCTCACCTGTGCTTTGTTTAGGAAGGGATTTACGCTGGGGCAGAATAAATGAAACCTTCGGTGAAGACCAATACCTTGCTGGTATACTGGGTGCTGCTATCATAAAGGGCTATCAGGGTGAACACCTGGCTGATCCCGACAGCATACTGGCATGTGCAAAGCATTATATAGCATATGGTGAGAGCCTTGGAGGCAGAGATTCCTATGATACCTCGGCAAGCATGAGGAAGGTCAGGGAAGTTTTCCTTCCGCCATTTGCAGAGGCTGTAAAAGCAGGCTGCGCCACAATGATGGCAAGCTATCAGTCGGTTGACGGAACACCGGTTTCTGCAAGTGAAAAGCTACTCAAGGATTTACTTAAGGATGAACTTGGTTTTAAAGGTTTTGTAGTTACCGACTGGGAAAACGTAAGAAATCTTGTCGTAAGACAGGGTGTAGCTGCAGATATGAAGGAAGCCGCTGCAAAAGCACTTAATGCAGGCAATGATATGATTATGAATACTCCTGAATTTTACTACGCTGCAATAGAGCTTGTTAAGGCAGGAGTTGTAAAAGAGTCCATTATCGACCAGGCGGTAAGAAGAATTTTATTTATAAAATTTGCTCTAGGGTTATTCGACGGGAAATGCCGTCCACAGAACAACAAACATAATACTTTAGCTTGTAGTGAGCATCTTGACATAAATATGAAGCTTACACGTGAATCAATTGTCCTGCTGGAAAACAGGAATAATATACTTCCACTGAAATCCAATATTAAGAAAATAGCAGTCATAGGCCCTAATGCAGATGACATTCAGGCACAATTCGGAGACTGGACATATTTTAGCCACCCGGACCTTAATCCTTCAGCAGTACCTAAAATTGAAACCTGGACTGTTTTGAGAGGAATAAAAGAACTTTCATCAAAGTATAAGGCTGAGGTTGTTTATCATAAGGGCTGCGATATCATGGATCCGGAAGACCAGGATATAGAAGGTGCCGCTCGGCTGGCCTCTTCGGCAGATGCTGTCATAGCCGTAATCGGTGACTGTCTGGCACAAAACGGGGAATACAAGGACAGGGCTGACCTTGATCTGTCCGGGTCCCAGCAAAAACTTCTCGAAGCCTTGAAAGCTTGCGGAAAACCGCTTATTGTAGTGCTGGTAAACGGCAAACCGCTTTCCATACCGTGGGCTGCAAAATACTCGGATGCCCTTATTGAAGCCTTTAATTCAGGCATGTTTGGAGGAAAAGCAGTTGCTGAAATAATCTTCGGGGAAACCAACCCAAGCGGCAGGCTAAGTATTTCCTTCCCTTACCATTCAGGTCAGCTCCCGGTTTATTACAACCAGCTTCCCGGATGGCACGGCGCAAAATATATGGATATGCCGTCAGAACCGTTGTACAGCTTTGGATACGGGCTTTCATATACCAGCTTTGAGTATTCCAACCTTAAGCTTTCCAAAAACATATGCAATACGGATGATACAGTTGCAGTGAATACAGACGTCAGGAATACCGGAAGCATAGACGGTATGGAGACTGTTCAATTATATGTACGTGATTTGGCAAGCTCGGTAGTTACACCTGTCAAGCAGCTTAAAGGCTTTAAGAAGGTAGAAATAAAAGCCGGAGAAACCGTTACAATAGAAATTCCTTTGGATATACGGGAGCTCTTCATAGTGAATGAAGCAGAGGAGTATGTTGTTGAACCGGGTGAATTCGAAATAATGGTGGGGCCGGATTCCAGAGATTCGGTACTACATAAGACAAGACTTGTGGTTGAATAATTATTATAAAATTTACTGAGGCGGCAATTGGCCGCCTCTTTCTGTATAAAGAAACTCAATTGCAAGCATATTTAGCAAGTGGCTCTGTTGTCGTCTAAAGCAGTTCTTAGGGCGGAACCAGCTGCGCGCAGTTTCCCCCTAATACCCTCCTCCTTGCTTTGGCGCAATGTTTCATTCCGAGAGCTTCCAAGCTTACATCCTTATCTTTGTCTGGTCGGTTCCAACGACATCCGTGTCGTATCCACCTGAACTTGTCATCCATGACAAGTTCACCAGACCCTGACTGATGTAAGCAGGAAGCTCTATGTCAATCAACCAAGCGCCCGCTCCGCGTTAAACGGCTAATTCATACCTATTGTTTATAGTGTGCTTAGCAATTAATATAACTGGAATTTCAGTTGTACATTTCTTTCCTTAGTGCTGCGATATCTTCGCTTTCTAGGTATTCGTCGTAGCTCATCTGGCGGTCTATCAGCCCCTTGGGCGTTATTTCTATTATTCTGTTTGCCACAGTCTGCACCAACTGGTGGTCATGGGACACAAACATTATTGTTCCCTTGAAATTACTCATCCCGTCGTTAAGGGATGTGATTGATTCCAGGTCCAGATGGTTTGTCGGCTCATCGAATAAAAGCACATTCGCACCCGAAAGCATCATACGTGACAGCATGCAGCGCACCTTTTCCCCTCCGGAAAGGACATGTGCCTTCTTCATTGCTTCTTCACCCGAAAAAAGCATCCTTCCCAGCCATCCCCTCAAAAAGGTTTCAGTCTGCTCTTTGGAATACTGCCTAAGCCAGTCTACCAGTGTTAGATCAACGCCATCAAAAAACGGGGTATTATCCTTGGGGAAATATGCCTGCGAGGTTGTTACACCCCATTTGAAGTCCCCACTGTCGGCTTTTATTTCTTCCATAAGAATATTGAAAAGAGTTGTTTTCGCAAGCTCATTAAGACCCACAAAAGCAATTTTATCTCCTTTATTAACAGTAAAACTGATATCATTCAATATGGCTTCTCCTTCGGCTTCCTTTGTCAGCCCATTAACCATCAACAGATCATTTCCGGCTTCCCTGTCGGGCTTGAAATCTATAAATGGATACTTGCGGGAAGATGGCTTTATGTCCTCCAAAGTAAGCTTTTCAAGCTGCTTTTTACGCGATGTGGCCTGCTTTGACTTTGAGGCGTTTGCACTGAACCTTTGTATAAAATCCTGAAGCTCGGTCATTTTGGCTTCAATCTTCTTATTTGCATCTTTAGCCTGCTGAAGAGCCAATTGGCTTGATTCATACCAAAAATCGTAATTACCCACATAAAGCTGTATTTTCCCAAAATCAATATCTGCTATATGGGTACATACCTTGTTTAAAAAGTGTCTGTCATGGGATACAACAATTACTGTATTTTCAAAATTGTATAGAAAATTCTCAAGCCAGGTTACCGAAGCTACGTCAAGGTGGTTGGTGGGCTCGTCAAGCAGTAATATGTCAGGATTTCCAAATAGAGCCTGTGCAAGGAGTACTCTTACTTTCTGATTACCGTCCATATCCCCCATTTTTTTCGAATGGAACTCCTCGGTTATACCCAAGCCATTAAGAAGCGTAGCAGCTTCCGAATCGGCTTCCCACCCGTTCAATTCTGAAAATTCAGCTTCAAGCTCGGAAATCCTTATGCCGTCTTCTTCAGAAAAGTCTGCTTTTGAATATAATTGATCCTTTTCATCCATTATTTCACAAAGCCTTTTATGCCCCATAATAACAGTTTGCAAAACTTCAAATTCGTCAAATTCAAAATGATTCTGTTTAAGAACTGCAAGCCTTTCCCCGGGAGTTATTATTACCTCCCCTTTATTTGCTTCAAGCTCACCTGAAAGAATTTTGAGAAAGGTAGATTTGCCTGATCCATTGGCTCCAATCAAACCATAACAATTTCCCGGTGTAAACTTGATATTTACATTTTCAAACAATACACGGCCCCCGTATCTCAGGGATATACCGCTTGTGCTAATCATATCTGTTCCATCCTCACTAATATATTTTATTATTTTGCATTACCGCAAAATCAGATTATAACATACTCGACCTTAAATGGTCTAATAAATTTGATCAAACTATCATACGCTTTTTGAGTCCTCTTATGGCAAAAAAACCCGTAAGTAAAACAAACACTATAAAATAAGTCAGATCCAAAAGCAAACCCGCCTGTAATTTCCCGGGAGTACAGAAAGCTCTCGCCATTCTCACCATATGGGTAAGAGGTACAGCTTCGGCAACATATCTAAGTACGCCGGGGAGGTTGCTTATTGGGAATACCACTCCCGAAAAGAAAAACATGGGAGTAAGCAGTCCGGTAAAATAGAAGTTAAAATGATTTATATTCTTAACAAACGATGTTATCAAAAGTGACAGTGTTCCAAACATGATACCTGTCAAAAAACCAATGAATGGAGCCAATATGCTTAAAGGATAACTGATAATACCTACTGCCCAAACGACTATCAAAACAGCAAAGGAGAAGAATAAGCCCTTGGTCCCGACAAACAGGATCTCGCCCATTAAGAGGTCATTAACCGAAATCGGCGCTCCCAGCATCCCGTCATAAATTTCATCAAACTCAAGACGTATAAAGGTTCCGTAGGTACATTCAAAAGACGCCGTATACATGGAGCTTGTTACCAAAAGTCCACTGGCGAGAAAGAGTGTAAAGCTCATTCCGTCCATATTGCCTTTTATAAAGGTTCCAACCCCTATTCCCAACCCTGCAAGAAAGATCAAAGGCTCCAGAAACGGAGGAAACGCATTACTGAAAAAGCTTGACATATAAACTCTGAAGTGCCTGTACCAAACACTGAATACCCGTACAAAAAACGAAGGAAGCTTGTTTGTGTCATTGTAATTCATTAAGACTCCTCCCTGTAACCTTTAAAAATAAGTCCTCAAGATTGGAATGGCGGATATAATAATCACCTTCTCTTAAGGTTTCACCCAGCTTAAACAGCTTTTCAGAATCATTGCTGTATGCAAACAGCGTATCCTTGAAAAATTCATATCTGATACGGTTTTTATTAAGATAGTCAAC
>JAUZPR010000013.1 GCA_030705825.1 Bacillota bacterium
CTTAAAGTTATCGGCGGTACTGAAGAACTTGAGAGTTTGCCGTCATATGGTGTAAAATTAATAGAGTAATTAAAAAATTATTTATTGTAAGCAGTAGAAAAGACGCCATATTTTGAGCTTTTTCGAGCAGGAGCCCTTTGATTCACGGTAAATTCTATTGACACTCCATACTGCCAAATATACAATAATAAAGTGGTGTACTTGAAATGTCTGTTCAAAATTTACCAGTCTCATACAGTTCATTTCAAGCAAATTTTTAGGAGGATAAAGATCATGTCTGTTAAGTACATTTTCGTCACCGGTGGTGTGGTTTCCGGTTTGGGAAAAGGAATTACCGCTGCTTCGTTGGGAAGGCTGCTGAAAGCCAGAGGACTTCATGTAACTATTCAAAAGTTTGATCCATATATCAATGTAGATCCGGGTACTATGAGTCCATATCAGCACGGTGAAGTGTTTGTGACCGACGATGGCGCAGAGACCGACCTGGACCTGGGACACTATGAAAGATTCATAGACGAAAACTTGAGTAAAAACAGCAACGTAACAACCGGTAAGATTTACTGGTCTATTATAAGCAAAGAAAGAAAAGGGGATTTTCTGGGAGGTACAGTTCAGGTAATACCCCACATTACCAACGAAATTAAGGAACGCATTTTCAGGGTTGGAAAATCCGATCATACGGATGTAGTAATTACTGAAATAGGAGGAACAGTAGGTGATATAGAAAGTCTTCCCTTTTTGGAAGCAATAAGACAGGTTGCCACCGAAATAGGAAGAGAAAATGTAATGTACATACATGTTACCCTTGTTCCGTATCTGAGCAAGTCCGGAGAGCTTAAAACAAAACCTACCCAGCATAGCGTAAAAGAGCTCAGAAGCATAGGAATTCAGCCTGACGTAATAGTTTGCAGAACTGAAAAACAACTTTCAAGAGATTTGAAGGACAAGATAGGGTTGTTCTGTAATCTACCCGGAGATTGGGTAATACAAAATCTTGATGCAGAAGTATTGTATGAAGTACCTTTGATGCTTGAAAAGGAAGGGTTGGCCCAGATAGTATGCAAAAGACTTGGTCTTATGTGCAATGAGCCTGACCTGAGCGGCTGGCAGAAGATGGTGGATATACAGAAGAATCTAACACATACGGTAAATATCGCACTGGTCGGCAAGTATGTCGAGCTGCATGATGCATATCTAAGTGTTGTAGAGGCTTTGAAACACGGCGGAATTGCAAATGATGCTGATATTAACGTAAAATGGGTTAATTCCGAACACCTGAATGAAGAAAATATTAAGAATTATCTTTTGAAAGCTGACGGAATACTGGTACCAGGCGGTTTTGGTGATAGGGGAATAGAAGGAAAGATACTTGCAGCACAGTATGCGCGTGAAAACAAAATACCATATTTCGGAATATGCCTGGGTATGCAAATGGCAGTTATCGAATTTGCAAGGAATATAGCAAAGCTTGAAGGTGCGCACAGTTCCGAATTCAATCCTGACAGCAGATATCCCGTTATAGATCTTATGCCGGATCAGCGTGACATTGATGAAAAGGGCGGAACAATGAGACTTGGTTTGTATCCATGTAAGGTAAACGAGAACTCCAGAGTTTTCAAAATATACAATGAAGAATTGATTTATGAAAGACACAGGCACAGGTATGAATTTAATAATGAATACAGAGATTTACTTTTGAAAAAAGGTTTGATAATATCAGGGCTGTCACCTAGTGAAAGATTGGTTGAGATGATAGAATTACCCGATCATCCATGGTATATAGGAGTTCAGTTCCATCCGGAATTCAAATCCCGTCCCAATAGACCCCATCCGCTGTTCAGGGATTTTATAAAGGCTTCCCTGCAGAATAAAATAAATAAGTAACTCAACTTTCCTACCCCATTACGCTTCAGCCGTTTTGATGTTTATACCTCTGAGAACGGTGATTAATTCGAAGTGGGAAAGTTGAGCCAGTGATAAAGCGTATAATTTGTTTACAAAAAACAGGGAAAAACTTTCCTGTTTTTTTGTTTTTTAGTATAAATAATTCAAAATTGCCAATACTTATAATGTCTATAATAAACAGCGGTAGATTTTAGGTAAACCAGAAAGCTGGTTAGTTTATTACTATGACAAATATATTTACGGTAAGGGGTATGAATGTGGAAAAGGTATTAAATGCGGTCAAGGGACTAATGAATTTTTGGAGAAAAAGCACAGTTTTAAGAATCTCGGTTCTTCTTTTAATGGTAGGGGTAATAACTATTACTATGATTCTCTCTACATATTCTCAAAATGTAAACAATGGTTTGTCGGACAACCTTATCCGGCTTCATGTCATAGCCAACAGTGATTCTGATGCAGACCAGTCGTTGAAAAGAGACGTAAGGGATGCAATACTTGATTATATGAAAGTAGAATTGAAGGATTCAAAGGATATAACCCAGACTAAAGCCATTATTAATAAAGATATGGCTAAAATCAAGGAAATTGCTTCAGGTGTTATTAAAAAAGAGGGTAAAGTTTATCCGGTTAATACCATGATGGGGAAATACCCGTTTCCTACAAAGGTATATGGCGATATTTCACTTCCTGCGGGTACGTACGAAGCTTTAAGAGTTGTAATCGGAAAAGGTGATGGAGCTAATTGGTGGTGCGTACTGTTTCCACCGTTATGTTTCGTAGATGCTACACACGGTGTAGTACCCGATTCGATGAAACAAAAACTGAAGGATGTGCTGACAGATGATGAATACAGTATAGTTACTTCAGCTGATACCAGCGAAGATATACCCGTAAAGATCAAATTTAAAATCGTAGAATTCTTTCAAAAAGCCAAATCTACTATAACCAGCTTTATCAACAAAATATTTTAAACTAAAATGAAAACAGGGAAGGACTTTATAGTCCTTCTTTTTGTGTAAGCATTAAATGTATCTCCCGAACTTGCCGATACTTATTAATAACAGGTATATAGCTTAACCCTGGAGGGAATTATGCTGACACTACATGGAATTTATATTTTGAGGCTGTTATTGGCTTGTATTCTTGGTGGATTAATCGGCTATGAACGGGAACATACACACAGGCCTGCCGGATTCAGAACTCACATACTTGTCTGCGTGGGTTCTGCTTTGGTTATGATAACATCGGAATTCATTTTTAATAAATACCTGCATATAGCCAGTGTTGACCCTACAAGATTGGGTGCGCAGGTAATCAGCGGTATAGGTTTTCTTGGGGCTGGAACCATTATCCGGGACGGTTTTAATGTCAAGGGGCTGACAACAGCGGCAAGTTTATGGGCAGTATCCTGTGTTGGGATTGCAGTTGGTTCGGGGTTCTATGAGGGAGCTATTGCAGCAACTATACTTATATATATCACACTTATTATTTTAAGAAGAGTTGAAAAAAGCCTTATGGCTAAAAACACTCTAAAAATAATATATATTCAGTCTTTCAACATACCAGGACAAATCGGTCTCATAAGTGAAGTACTTGCAAAATACGGTGTCTCGATAAAAACAATGGAATTCATGAATAATCAGGAAGAAAAGAATCTTTTTTTAAAAGTTTCTGTAAAATATTCAGATACAAAAGTTCGCGGAAGTGTAATGAATGATTTACACAATCTTGAAGGCGTCCAGAAGGTATATGAAGAGTAGCCGACATATTTATATTCAAATAGTGCATACAAAGGAACCACAATTCCTTAGTATGCATTTTTTATGCCCATTTCTGCTAATTTGTTATAAATACGTTTGTACCACATAAATATATTCTTAGGGGGGATTACAAAGTGGTATTTTTTCTAGCAATGTTCGGTATGGTATGCTGGGGTATCGCCCCTGTTTTCGGGAAACTGGGGCTTTCACAGGTTAATCCGCTGACAGGGCTCCTGATACGGACTTATATGGCAGCAGGACTGCTTACTGTGTGGGTTGTTATAAATGGCTTCGGTTCAACTATTTCACAAATAAGGACAATTTCATGGCAGACGTGGGCTTTAATTGGAATAGAGGGCATTTTGGCAACATTAGTAGGAGATCTTGCCTATTATGCGGCATTGAAACATGGGGAAGTATCATTTGTAACTCTCGTAATGGCCTGCTCGCCATTAATAAGTATGATTATGGCTGTTATAGTACTAGGTGAGCACATAACCCTTCTAAGGATGGCAGGTTCGCTTTGTATCATAATGGGGCTGGGCTTAATAATGAAATAATTTTCTGTAAAACTTCACTATTGAAAAAACAGGTTCATATTATAAAGTAGAAATAACAATAAATGACCGGACTAAACAATTTTGACGGATGCAGATAATATAAGCGACGGAAAATATGCCTGTTTTTTAATATTTTGGTACATATTGTTTTGGTGATATTTCAATTCAGAAATTTTATCTATAAAAGAAAAAAATATAATAGTCTTTTTCTGACGCTTTCCTCTACATCCCAATCAATAAAATCTAATTAATTAATCTTTATCCTTATAAAAATACTTGTTTAGCTTGCAGCTTGTCCCGGTATTGTTTGCAGGCTGCCGGTTTTGACTTTTTTTATAGACAGGAGTGATTTGGTTGGTTAAGCTTGACCAGAACCGTACACCATTATTTGATGCGGTTAAAAAATATGTAGATGATAAAGTGATTCAATTTCATGTACCTGGTCACAAGCAAGGCAGAGGAATTAAGGAGCTGCGTGATTATATAGGCGAAAAAGTATTGCAGATGGATGCAAACGGTATGAACGACCTGGATTATGCAAATAATCCGACAGGTGTGATATTTGAAGCCGAAAAACTTCTTGCGTATGCATTTGGAGCACAAAATGCATACTTCCTGGTCAATGGAACAACTGCAGGAGTTCAGGCCATGATTATGAGTGCCTGTGAGCCGGGGGATAAAATTATAATACCCCGGAATGCCCACAAGTCAACTATAGGAGGAATAATTCTCAGCGGAGCAATGCCGGTATATATTCAGCCTGAAATAGATGATAGGCTGGGGATTGCCATGGGGGTAACTGTAGAAAATATTAAGAAGGCTATAAAAGAAAATCCTCATGCAAAGGCGGTATTTTTGATAAATCCTACATATTACGGTACTGCATCAGATCTGAAGTCAATAGTAAGAATTGCACACAGACATGAAATGGCAGTGCTTGTTGATGAGGCTCATGGGGCTCATATGTCATTTCATGACGATTTTCCGCTTACAGCTATGGAAGTAGGCGCTGATATGAGTGCAGCCAGTGTACACAAAACCGGAGGTTCTCTTACTCAAAGCTCCGTACTGCTTTTAAGAAGCAATATGATACCGCCGGAAAAGGTAAAACAGGTTTTGAATCTGACAACTACTTCAAGTGCTTCATATGTTCTGATGTGTTCACTTGATGTAGCCAGAAGGCAGCTTGCCATAAACGGCAGCGATATGCTGGAACAAACACTGGAGCTTGCAAGATGGGCAAGGGAGGAGCTTAATAAAATCAAAGGAGTATATGCCTTTGGAAAAGAATTGATAGGAACTCCGGGATGTTATGATTTTGATGAAACAAAACTTGGTATACATGTGAGGGAGTTGGGGCTTTCAGGATATCAAATGGAAACAAGGCTCAGAAAAGAGTACAATATTCAGATTGAATTATCAGATATATATAATATTCTGGCTATAGTAAGTATCGGTGACAGAAGGGAAGACCTCGAAGCTCTTATAAATGCACTTGGGGATATATCCTCAAAGACCGATGTTCAGGATTATAAAAATGCTGTTGTTATACCGCCGGCGCCTAGAATGATTGTATCGCCCAGGGATGCGTTTTACAGTCCCAAAAAGGTAGTTGCACTTGATAAGTCTGAAGGAGAAATTGCAGGAGAAATGGTAATGGCATATCCTCCGGGGATACCTGTTATCTGTATGGGGGAAAGGATAACCAAAGATGTTGTAGACTATATCAAAATACTTAAGAAGGAAAGGTGTGAACTGCAGGGAGCATCTGATCCCCATGTTGATTACATACGGGTGTTAGGCAGTGAATAGGAGATGATTTGCTTAAAGCTGAGCAAATAACAATTTTGCCTATGGGAAATTGCGCTGAAGGACCTAGTAGAAGCTGAGTTTGGTTTACGTTATCTCTTTTCATTAACAGGTAGTAATAATTAATTAATTGCTTACCTAATTATTACTTAAAGACCAGGCTTCAAAATGGTTTTCAACTGGAAAATTACTTTAAGAAATTTGCCAGCAGAGAACATACGCTTGGAGGAAGGGTTGCTGCAGTATCCCTTAAATATGTGTTCGCTAATATGATTCCTTGTCTGCAAGATAATCCTTGACTCCGTCCAATATAGCCTGGGCTATTTTGCTTTGATATGAATCGGTTTTTAAAAGCTTTTTTTCCTGTTCATTGGAAATAAAGCCTGTTTCTATAAGAACACCAGGGGTGTTTGAATTACGTAGTATAAACAGATTTGCCTTCTGCGGTAGCCTGTTTATTTCATTTCCGAAGCTGTGTTTCATATGGGCATTAAGCCTGTTCTGAATACATAAGGCCAGCTTTTCGGACATGGGATCAGATGGTGAGTATAACACAATCTGACCTTTTGTATTAGGGTTGGATGAACGGTCTACATGAATGCTTAAAAATAAATCATATTTACCGTTATTAATCTGAGTCACACGGGCAATCAAATCTCTTTCGTGTCTGCTTGAACTTGCATTGTTCCTGTCATCGAGGGACACATCGCTGTCCCTGGTCAGGTCGGCCTGGTACCCGTCGGAAACAAACAAGTCCTTAAGTTTCAGGCTTATTTGCAGGTTTACATCTTTTTCTAAAAAGGTACTGTTATCGTTTGTGCCTCCGTCGATACCTCCGTGACCGGGATCTATGACAATAACTTCGTTTTTAATCTGCATGGTTGCAGTTCTGGCTAATATGACAGACCCGATGAACGATATACCTATTATAATAATAAGGAATAACAGAAGGTATTTTCTTATATCCTTGACCACAAGTATATGAATTCTACTGCTTTTCACCATTTAAAACCCCTGAAATGTACATGTTTAATTAGTTTTTCTTCATCTTATATAGTATATTAACTGTATTTTAGCTTTAGAATTGAATGTATGCCTTAATAGATTCTAAGTATGGCCAATGTTATCAATAATGCCCCGGGCAGAATTGAAAATACTTTACTGTTAACCTTCCCCCAAGACCTGAATCTTTCTCCGATAAAATTACCTGCATAAAGGAAAAGCATTTGGAAAAATCCCACAGAAAACGGTATTATAAATGAGTTGAAGCCGGCTAAAGCACTCCCGATACCGGCCCCTATTGCATCAACAGATAATGCCAGCCCGAGAAGAAGCGATTCAGGTGTGTCTATAACGCCTGATTTATCTACATCACCGCGAACCGGGTTTTTAATAACCTGTATAGTGATACCCAGTGATTTTATTCCCAAAGTCAGAACTTTTTTTTCTTTTTGAGCAGGTGAAAGCTCCTGTTCATCTTTCTGGTTTTCAAGTGTCGAATGGAGAATTATCCATATTCCCATACCGACAAGCAAAATTACTCCGATAAGTTTGGAGACCAGCGGAGGAATTATGTATGAGAGGGAGTGACCTAACATGAGGGCTGTACCTGAATAAAAAATAGAGAAAAAACAAATTATCAGCTTTGAAACAAACGGAATTTTTATTTTTCTCAAGCCGTATGAGGTTCCTACCGTCAAAGCGTCAAGGCTTAGTGACACAGCTAATATAATTACCGAAAAAATCATTTTCATCACCTTGTGTATTATATGAGCGAAAGTTCTAAATTGTTAAGGTGAAATGAGGGTATAGTTGTACTAACTTATATCCATTTTGAATAGTTATAGGACGGGGTGATATTTTTTGAGAGTATTGGATAACTTTTTTAGAAATTTAGAGGTACATAAGGAGTACTATAACGGACTAAGTGTAAAAGAAGCGAGAAATAAGCTTGAACAGTACGGAATGAATACTATAAGTGAAAAAAAGAAGATATCAGCCTTAAGGATACTATTTGGGCAATTCAGTGATTTTATGGTTATAATTTTGCTGGCATGTACTGTAATTTCTGCATTTATGGGAGAAATCACAGAGGCTGTTACAATTATTGCAATAGTCACGATTAATGCAATTCTAGGCTTTATACAGGAATTCCGGACAGAAAAAACCATGGATGCCTTAAAAAGTCTAGCTGCGCCAACTGCCAAAGTCATAAGGGATGGAAAACCTGATGTAATACAGGCAGAAGAGGTAGTTCCGGGAGATTTGATCATTTTGGAAGCAGGGGATAGGATTCCTGCAGATGCAATAATTATAGAGTGTAATAGCCTTCAGGTTGATGAATCACTTCTGACAGGCGAATCACTTCCGGTTGAAAAAGCGGTTCATTCATCCGATACAAAAGAAAAAGACCGCCAAGCAAAGAACAGAAGCAATCTTATATATATGGGGACAGTGGTTACATACGGAAGAGCGAAAGCAATAGTTCACGCAACAGGTATGAAAACGGAAATGGGCAAGATTGCCGATATGATCCAGAATATTGAAGAAGACCAGACGCCGCTTCAAAAGCGCTTGGATCATCTGGGTAAATTCATAGTATACGGATGCCTTCTTATATGCACTATAGTATCTATAACCGGGATACTCCGGGGTGAATCGGTATTCAACATGTTGATTGCGGGAATCAGTCTGGCTGTTGCTGCCGTGCCTGAGGGCTTGCCTGCAATAGTGACCATTGCACTTGCCCTGGGTGTTCAGAGAATGCTGCGGAGAAACGCACTGATAAGGAAGCTTCCTGCTGTTGAGACTTTAGGTTGCGCAAGTGTCATTTGCTCAGACAAGACAGGAACACTAACCGAGAACAGGATGACTGTAAGAAAACTGTACACCGCTGAAAATATAATAGAAATCAAGGATGAGTCTGAAAAGTCTGGAAATCCGTTTACAGTAAACGGAAGAACGGTTGAACTACACAAATCAAGCACGTTAAGGCTTTTACTTGAGATTGGCGGTGTCTGCAATAATTCAAGCGTAAGGAAGATACAAGGCGGTGTCAATGAAATCAACGGGTCTAAATCAAGGGCAGTCAGAAAGGATGTATGGGAAGTTACAGGTGATCCTACAGAAGGAGCCCTGTTGATTGCCGGAGCAAAGGCGGGTTTGAGTTCAGAGGTTCTGTCAAATACATATTTCAGGATAGATGAAATACCTTTTGATTCGGATAGAAAGCTGATGTCGGTAATTTGTGATAATCATACAGGGGAGACTTTTGTTTTTACAAAGGGTGCCCCTGATGTGATAATAAAAAAATGCAGTAAGATAGTTACATCCCGAGGAATCAGCGATGTTAACCCAGCTGTCAGAACAGGCATAATGAAGATAAATGATAAAATGGCAGGGGAAGCACTAAGGGTGTTGGGTTTTGCTTACAAGAAACTCAGTTCAAGGGTATTCAAGCATGATGAGGTTGAAGATGACTTGATATTCGTAGGTTTGATGGGAATGATAGATCCTCCGAGAAAAGAAGCTGTTGATGCCGTATTAAAGTGCAGAATGGCAGGTATAAAGCCTGTTATGATTACGGGTGACCATAAGATAACGGCTGCGGCAATAGCCCGTGAGTTAAACATATATAATGATGGGGATAAGGTGCTTACAGGTGCTGAAATTGATGAAATGGGAGAGAAAAGACTCGAAGAGGAAGCTGAGAAGGTTGCGGTTTATGCAAGAGTATCTCCCAAGCATAAATTAATGATAGTAAAAGCGCTTAAGCGGAACAAGCATATAGTAGCCATGACAGGGGATGGAGTAAACGACGCACCGGCAGTCAAGGAGGCCGATATAGGTGTTTCCATGGGGATAACCGGAACAGATGTCACCAAGGAGGCATCCTCCATGATACTGCTGGATGATAATTTTGCCACGATTGTTGCGGCAATAGAAGAAGGAAGGGTTATATACAATAATATAAGGAAGTTTATCAGATACATGCTGGCCTGTAATCTCGGAGAAGTACTTACCATGTTTCTGGGTATGCTTATGGGTTTTCCTATACCCCTTCTGCCCATACAGATACTCTGGGTGAATCTTGTAACCGATGGTTTGCCTGCAATAGCCCTCGGTCTGGACCCTCCAGAAAAGGATATAATGAAGCGGCATCCAAGGGGAGCCAAGGAGAATATTTTTTCCAACGGATTGCTTAACCTTATATTGATAAGGGGCTGTCTCATAGGACTTTCCACCCTGCTGGTCTTTGCAAGCATCCTGTATTTTAATGGTAGTGTAGAAACAGCCAGGACAGCAGCTTTTGCCACACTTGTTCTTACACAGCTGATACATGTGTTTGAATGCAAGTCCGAACGGAAAAACATATTCGATATACCCATATTCAATAATATACCTCTTGTTCTTTCGGTATTATGTTCTTTAGCTATGATTTTGGGTGTTTTGTATATCCCGTTCTTACAGGTTGTATTCAACACAGTCTCGCTTAACCTGAACGACTGGATAATAATAGCAGGATTTTCAGCCCTGGGGCCTGTATTATCAAGCTTCTTCAAGATAAGAGGAAAATAAAAATTTTGTAAACGTATTGTTGATCAAATAAAAGGACGGTTAAAGCCGTCCTTTTTAGTTGCATATTTTAGGCATTATGTAAAAACTCCCCTACTTGAAAACACCCTGAAAAAAATATATAATGTACTAGCGTTTAAAGCAATATTTTTGTGCCGACATATAGATTTTATTTTTAGTTACAATTTATTCACAATTTGTTCAAATATATTTCGGATAATTAATATTGCAATTACTTTTAAAAAACCATAAATATTTCTCGAGCTTTTAACATGATTTCTCCAACAATTCCGGCAAATGTTAAAAAGCAGATATTATTAAACGGTTTAATTTTTATGGAGTCAGAACTATCCATAAATTTTATATAATGCTTTACATTTGGGCTTTGGACCATACAGCCCGTTTATATTTAAATGATAAGGGGGAATAAGATTGATAGAGATACTGAACCTCACCAAAAAATATGGTCAGATAAATGCTGTTAAAAATTTGAATTTTACCGTGGAAAAAGGTGAAATTCTGGGATTCCTTGGACCTAACGGCGCCGGTAAGTCTACTACCATGAATATAGTAACCGGTTTCATCTCTTCTACCGAAGGAACAGTTAAGGTTTGTGGTTATGATATAATGGAAAACCCCAAGGAAGTTAAGAAACGCATCGGATATTTGCCCGAACAGCCGCCTCTCTATTTTGATATGACAGTTAAGGATTATCTTAGCTTTTCAGCCGATCTGAAACAGGTAGATAAAAAGAAGAAGCAAAGTCAGCTGTCGGATATAATGGAACTGGTTCAAATAACCCATGTAAAGGACAGACTTATTAAAAACCTTTCAAAAGGATATAAACAGAGGGTTGGTATGGCCCAGTCATTAATAGGCAATCCTGAAGTGCTTATATTGGATGAACCTACTGTTGGTTTGGACCCAAAACAGATAATTGAAATAAGGAAACTTATTAAAGCTCTCGGAAAAGACCATACGGTTATACTAAGTTCCCACATACTTCCTGAAGTAAGTGCCGTATGTGACAGGGTCGTTATTATAAACAAGGGAGAAATCGCTGCTATCGATACTCCTGAAAATCTTTCCAAGGGTTTTGAATCCGCATCCAAACTGTCGGTTACGGTTGCAGGCCCTAAAGGAAGTGTTATCAATAGCATCAGGAATATATACGGTGTAAAGCATGTTGATGATCATATTGAGAAGGATAAGGATATCATCAGTTATGTTATTGAATCCGATAAGGATGTTGATGTCAGAAGACCATTGTTCTTTGCAATGTCCAAGCTGGGTTATCCCATACTTGAATTGAAATCCATGGATTTGACTCTTGAAGATATATTCCTTCAGGTTACTACTGAAGAGAAGGAGGTCGGCTGATATGCTTGCTATTTTCAAAAGAGAACTTAAGGCATACTTTCTTTCGCCTATAGCCTATGTTTGTATCGGGTTATTTATTGCGGTATCGTCATTCTTCTTCTGGGGAAACCTGACAGGCGGAAATGGCGACTTTAACAGTAACCTTTCCATAATGAATTTTATTCTTATATTGATAGTACCAATTTTAACAATGAAACTGCTGGCTGAAGACAGGAAAAACGGAACAGAAGTAATGCTTGTAACTTCGCCGGTAAAACTTTCAAGCATAGTAATAGGAAAATACCTTGCTGCATTTGTTGTATTTCTTTGTATGACTGTTATTTCATTAATATACCCAATAATACTTTCGGGTTTTGGTTCCAAGTTTACAATGCAGTTGGTTGGAGGATATATAGGGTTTATTCTTCTTGGTGCCTGCTTTGTAGCCTTTGGCTTATTTGCTTCGTCACTTTCGGAAAATCAAATTATATCGGCAGTTGTCGGCGTAGTAGGATTGCTTCTGATGTATCTGCTGCAATCCATGTCGACCAGCTTCGGAGGTGTATTGGGAACAGTATTGGGGTGGTTATCCATATTCTCACGTTACAATGATTTCGACGGCGGATTGTTAAATCTGTCCAATATTGTTTATTACTTTAGTTTTACTGCAATCTTTATCTTTATAACTGTAAGAATAATAGAAAAAAGACGCTGGAGTCAGGGGTGATAAAAAATGGATAAATCAGCGAGCAAGCTTAAGGGTTTTTTTGGAAAGAAAAGTTTTAAATATGGGTCTTATTCACTTATAACTATAGCTGTGGTAATCGCTATTACCATTGTTATCAATTTGCTTGTTGGAATGGCAGGCATAAAAGTAGACTTAACGTCTTCCGGATTGTATTCATTGACCAGTGAAACAAATAAGGTTGTTGATGCTGCCAAGAATAAGCAGGTAACCATTTATGGATTATTTGATGATACAAAATTTACCAATGCTGACGATTATGGTAAAGTGGCGGAAATTTTAAAGAGGTACTCCAAGTATTCAAATGTTAAAGTTGAATTTGTAGACCTTGACAAGAATCCATCGTTTGTAAATTCGATTGATCCGGATAATCAGCAGAAAATGCAGGCAGGTGATGTAGTGGTAATGAGCGGTAAAAAGCTGAGAACCGTTGCATCAGGTGATTTGGTTCAATCTCAGCAGGATCAGTCAACAGGTCAGGTAACAGGAACTCAGAATAATGTTGAACAAAGCATAACCGGTGCTATTAAATATGTAACTTCTGCTGTAAGTCCTACGGTTTATTTTATTACAGGACATGGAGAAAGAAGTGTTGATACCGATTACACAATAGTTAAACAATATCTGCAGAGAAACAACTATGATGTAAAGACAATCAACCTTATGTCGGAACCAAGTGTTCCGAAGGATGCGGCAACTTTGGTTGTAGCGTCTCCCCAATCGGATCTTTCAGTAAATGAAATGGGTAAAATTAAGGCCTATCTTGACAATGCAGGAAAAGCGGTATTTATGTTTGACGCCCTCAAATCAGGGGTTGAGCTGACTAACTTTGAAAATATATTAAGCAGCTTCAACATTGGCTTGAATAATGATATGGTTAAGGAAAATGATGATGACAGGCATGTCCCGGGCCAGGTATATGATATACTGCCGGATATCCAGCAGAATGATATAAATGCGCCTCTTGGAAGTGATTTTCTTATGATAATGCCTGCATCAAGAAGCTTGAAGGAATTGAAAAATTCTACCGACACTCTTGATGTATTTCCTTTGATGACTTCGAGCAGCAAGGCGGAAGGTGTACAGATAAACACCTCCAAGGGAGCCAATAATCAAGGACCTTTAGATCTTGCAATTGCATCACAGCAAAAGGGTTTGAATGGTTCCAAGGTTCTGGCGATAGGAAACGGATCATTTATTACCGACAGTGCAGTAAGCCAGTATCAACAGTATTCCATAAACGGCCTGTACTTCTTCATTAATTCTCTTAACTGGATGCAGGACAAAAAGGATGATACGGTAATTCAGCCTAAAGTATACGATTCGCAAACTATACTTGTTTCACAGTCTACAGGAAATGCAATTAATATATTATTGATGGTAGTATTGCCATTGCTCATCATAGCTGCCGGTATGGTTGTCTGGGTTAGAAGGAGGCATCTATGAAATTTTACAGGAATGCCATTATACTTGTTGTTATCCTGGGTATTCTTGCCGGAGCCTATTTTGTAATCAGCGGCAAAAAAGGTTCAAGTACGGGTTCAACTGCCAATCCTGATGGCTCTACACAGATATTGAAATTGGACAAGACAAAAATAATGGAAATTGATGTCAAGAACAACGGTACTAATTTAGTTTTTATAAAAAATAAAGATACATGGACAATTAAGGAACCCTCAGGTGTTACCGGAGATAACAGCAAGATAGGGGAGATTGAATCGGATATAGCTGATTTGAGCGCTACAAAGCTTGTTGAGGATAATGCGTCTAATCTGGCAAAATACGGGCTTGATAATCCAGTCTCCATTACATTGCAGATGACTCAGGGTAAACCGGTAGTTTTGGACATAGGTAATGACAATGATGTTACCAGCTCTACCTATGTTAAAGTGGAAGGCAGCAACAAGGTTTATACAATAAGTTCAATATTTGGTAACAGATTCAGAGTAAAGCTGGATGATGTCAGGAGCGTATCACTGTTTCCATTCAAGAGCGCTGATGTTACAAGCTATACACAGTATAAGGGCGGAAATGTAGTGTTTAAAATGAAAAAAGATGCTCAAAATAACTGGACGGTAACTGATCCGATTTTGACTAATGCCGATTCACCTGGTATTCCCGAAGTACTTGATTCCATTATCCAAACAAATATTATGGGTATAGTGGAAAATAGTGCAACTGATTTGAGCAAATATGGGTTGGATAAGCCATCATATACAATAGAGCTGGGTAACGGATCAAAAACAGCCACTATGTTATTTGGCAAGGAAGATCCGCAGACATCCCTGATTTACATCAAGATGTCGGACAGCAACGAGGTGTATTCAATCTCTTCAGTAGGAATAACTTATCTGGACAAGACATTGAAGGATGTTGTTGATAAATTTGTTGTAATACCTAATATAAATGATCTTAAAAAGCTTGAGGTTACACTCAATGGAGTTAAGCTTACTGCAGATATTGCCACAGATCCTAATGACAAGAAAAATGACAAATTTGTTGTCAACGGCAAGGATATAAGCAAAGCAACCGACAGTCATAACCAGGTCTTATTCAGAAATCTTTATGAGGCATTGATAAGCGTTCAGGTTGCGGATATTGTTACTGACAGCAGTGAAAAACCTTCAGGTACGCCGGTACTCTCAGTAACCTATCATCAAAAGGATCGTACAGATACTGTCGAGCTTATACCAAGAGATTCAAACTACTTCTACATTATGCTGAACGGTAAATTCACTAACGAAATATCGTATATTAAGAATCTTCAGAACGATGGTCTTAGCAACAGTATAACCGATTCCTTCAAAGCAGTTCAGGATGCGGTTGCCAAAGCCAAATAAGAGTTAAATCAGCTAAAACAGGCATATCTTTTAGATATGCCTGTTTTTTTGCCTGCGGTTATTAACAATGTCTTTGAGACATAGAATTTATTGAAGATCAAAATTCTATATGTTTGGAGTTGTTTTGGTTGAGGCATTGGATAGGTGATTCGGTAAAAATAGCATGTATTTATGTTGCAACAATAATCGGAGCCGGTTTTGCCTCCGGACAGGAGATTGTGCAATTCTTTTCAAATTATTTCAAGGGTGGATATTATGGGATTATAACGGCAGGGATATTATTCTCCATAATCGGATATATCGTACTGGATAAAGTCTATAGGGGAAGGATACGAAATTATGAGGAATTTCTTTTTCCTTCAGTGGGATGGCTAATGGGATGGATGATGGAGATAGTATCAACGCTTTTCATGATATCCGTTTTTTGCGTTATGATAGCAGGGATGGGAAATATCATACAGGATAAGCTGGGAATACATTTTAACTATGGTATAGTCATAATGGCTGTTTTCTGTATGATGGTAATTCTGACTGATATCAAAGGTATCGTATCACTCAGTACAATTGTGACTCCCATTATGATACTCGGTATACTTGCAATAGGGCTGTATATAATTATCTGCAAGGATACAGCCGTATTCAATACATATGACTTTTTTAAAGGTATAACAAAGAACTGGTTTTTTTCTTCGCTTATTTACGTCAGTTATAATTCAATAATCGCAATAACTGTCATGTGCAGCATGCTTCCATACTTGAAATCAAGGCGCACTGCGGTTTCGGGAGGAATTTTGGGAGGGGCGTTTTTATGTGTTATAGCACTGGTGTTGAACACGGCAATTATGATTTTTTCTCCGGGATCGCTTTCAGATGAACTTCCCGTTCTCGGTATAGTTAAAAACTATGGCAGTATTGTAAGCGTGATTTATACCTTCGTTTTATGGTTGGCTATGTTTCTGTCGGCGGTCACCTCCGGTTATTGTTTTGTCAACAGATTGTCCATGAAAATGCGTATAAGTCCTAAAATAATAGCAGCTGTTGTGTGTGCAGTAGTCATACCAATGTCAAGTATGGGATTCTCAAGGCTTATAGCAACTGTTTATCCTATTTTCGGCTATATAGGTCTGTTCCTGGTTTTTGTCGTTCTTACCCAGGGTTTCAGGGATATTTTTCTCAGGGTAACACATAGGGGGCAATAAAATTTATTTTTGATGGACATGGATGCATTAAGTCTGATATCATAAAAACATATACCAAAGATAATTTCAGAGGTGAATCAAGTGAACCTGCCTGAAAAAAATACAAGTAAGGGACAAGCCAGCAAAAAAATAAATATCCTGTTTTTTGTAATACTATGTCTTGTAATTGCAGGCATAACTTTTTTTGCATATGCCAGGAGCCAGAATATAGACATTGGTAGTATCAACATTCTTGATATCTTCAGGAGTGGATTTTCACAGAAAGAAGATGTAAGCGGTAAGGAAACATCTGAATTCCAATATGACACCAAAAGTCATCCTGTTTTCTCTCTGAGTAATGATACCATAATTGAGTGCACTAAAGACAGTGTTAAGGGCCTGGGCAAAAAAGGCGACGAACTATGGTCAATACCAATATCCATGTCCAATCCCATGTTAAAGGTTTCGGACTATGGTATTCTTGTGGCAGATGTGGGCGGCAAGGATGTTAGTGTGATAAGTGGACGGAATGTCAAATGGGAGAAGACGTTAAACGATAATATTATAAATGCGGATATAAATGACCAAGGGTATGTGACGGTTGTACATGAAGCAAAGGGATATAAAGGAGCGGTTACAGCATATAATCCCCAGGGAGGAGAAATTTTTACCAGATTCATTAACGAAACACATGTGCTGTCATCAAAGGTATCTCCATCCGGTAATCAGGTTGTTATAAGCAGTGTTGATACATCAGGTATTTCTACCGACATGAATTTTGAAATAACCGATAAATTGGGAAAGCCTATAAAAAAAATGGTAAAGAAAGACTCAATGCTGCCGTATTTGACTTATATGGGAAACAATAACATAATAGCGGCTGGAGATTCACATATTGTAGCATATGATAAAAACGGCAGTGAAAAATGGGATCTTAATTTTAATGACGGAAGTGTATACAATGTAGCTGTGGCTCAGGGCAAATATATCGTGGCTGCTGTTACCGGTGGCGACAAATCCGGCATTCTTCTTAATGATACAGGTATAAAAATAATAAATTCGGATGGCAAACAGGCAGCCGAGTACAAACTGAATTCCGAAGTTAAAAATATCAGGGCTTACAGCAGCATGACAGCTGTCAATACCGGAAGGGACGTTTACTTTATAACTACATCAGGCAAGCTGGCCGGTACATACACTTCACAAAATGAAATAACAGGTGTTCAATTCTTTAGTAAAAATGAAGTGATGATAATTACCAAAGTAGGCATAGATATAGTTTCAATATAAAAAAGCTTTTGACTGTCCACTGTACACTGTAAACTAATTTACGGGGGTGAAGAATGAACTATACTGATTTTATTGTTATTGCGATTATCATCGCATTTGCAATTATCGGTACCCATAATGGATTCATGCTTTCTGTTTATAGAATTGCTTCCTTTTTTATCTCTATTTTTCTTGCTGTCAAGCTGTATCCCATACTTTCAAAACTATTGCAAAAAACTTTTATCTTTACCAGTATCAGAAATTCAATTTTTAACAGTCTTACCAAGCAGAGTCCGGGTGCAGGTAATCAGGTCAAACAGGTAGCTGCTGATTCCGTAATAAATAATATGCACTTGCCGGGTTTCCTTAAAAGTACCGTAAGCAATTCTGTCAGTAAAACCATAGACCCGGGTAAACTGATTGATACATCCAAAGTCTTACATACAATAAGCGACGCCCTTGCAACAGTTGCTGTTGATGTAATCAGTCTGATACTTCTTTATGTTTTGGTACGTGTGGGCATGGTGTTTTTCAAATATGTACTGAAGGGAATCTCAAAACTTCCTGTATTAAAGCAAATTGACAAGCTTGGAGGATTTGTGCTGGGTGGAGTTGAAGGCCTGCTTGCAATATATGTTGTATGTGCAATATTAACCCTGTTTCAAGCCTCTCCGGGTTTCAGACACATATTTGAATCGTTGGACAATTCACTTATTGCAGGTTACTTTTATCAGCATAATTTTATTATCAGCTGGATGTTTCCGGCCCATAAGAATCTGTAATTGGAAAATACCGTTACAATTAATGTTATTTGCTGAAGGATTTTTGGAATATTCACGATTCATGCTTTTTTCGCCGTTTTATAGACAATTGCATACTAAAAGTAGTAAAATTACTTTAATGGTAGCCGGGTAATCCCGGCTATTGCCATACATTGAAGCTGTTCAGACAGTTTGTTTTAATAATTTGATATTAGTAAAAATATTGGCAAAAAATAATATGAAACAAATATCTTAATTTAATATAAGGTGGGATAGGTTATGAGAAGTGACATAGTTAAAAAAGGCGTAGAAAAAGCACCTCACAGGTCCTTGTTCAAGGCTATGGGATATACGGATGAAGAGATAAGGCGTCCGATTATAGGTATAGCCAATTCCAAAAGTGAAATAATTCCCGGTCATATAAATCTCGATAAAATTACCGAAGCAGTTAAAGCAGGAATAAGAATGGCAGGGGGTACTCCTGTTGAATTCGGGGTAATAGGCGTTTGTGACGGTATAGCAATGGGACATATCGGAATGAAATATTCACTTGCAACCAGGGAACTGATCTGCGATTCCTGTGAGGCTATGGGAATGGCTCACAGCTTTGACGGTATGGTTTTCATACCCAATTGTGACAAGATAGTCCCCGGTATGCTGATGGCGGCTGCAAGAATGAATATACCATCCATAGTTGTCAGCGGAGGGCCTATGATATCTGTAACCAGAAAAGGAAGACAGCTGGATTTGAACAGTATGTTTGAGGCAGTTGGGTCATACAAAGCTGGAACAATGACCGAAGAAGAGGTTTGTGATCTGGAGGACCATGCATGTCCCGGCTGTGGTTCGTGTTCCGGAATGTTTACCGCTAATTCAATGAATTGCCTTACTGAAGTACTTGGAATGGGTTTGCCCGGCAATGGTACTATTCCCGCAGTTTATGCAGAAAGAATAAGACTTGCCAAGACAGCAGGCATGAGGATTATGGAATTGGTGGAAAAAGACATCAAACCATCGGATATTCTTAAACCTGAAGCTTTCCAGAACGCATTAAAGGTAGATATGGCTCTTGGATGTTCTACAAACTCGGTATTGCATTTGCCTGCAATAGCTAATGAAGCAGGCGTAGTTATCAACCTTGATATTGTTAATGGAATAAGCAGTAAGGTTCCAAATCTTTGCAAGCTGGCTCCGGCAGGTCATCATCACGTACAGGATCTTTATATGGCAGGCGGTGTTCAGGCAGTAATGAAGGAGCTTTCAAAGAAGGATCTTTTGAATCTTACGTTGATGACAGTTACAGGAAAGACAGTGGGTGAAAATATAAAAAATACTGAAGTTGCAGATTATGATGTAATCAGAAGTATAGATAATCCATACAGCAAAACAGGAGGTATAGCTGTTTTGAGGGGAAATCTCGTTCCGGATGGAGCAGTGGTTAAGCGTTCTGCAGTTGCACCTGAGATGCTGGTACATAGCGGCCCTGCAAGGGTATTTGATGCCGAGGATGATGCAATAAAGGCCATATACGAAGGGAACATCAAAAAAGGAGATGTGGTTGTCATACGCTACGAAGGTCCTAAAGGAGGCCCAGGAATGAGGGAAATGCTTGGACCTACATCCGCAATTGCAGGGATGGGTCTTGACAAGGATGTGGCGTTAATTACCGACGGAAGGTTTTCAGGGGCTACCAGAGGAGCATCAATAGGTCATGCATCGCCTGAAGCCATGGAAGGCGGACCTATGGCAATAGTAAAAGAAGGCGACATTATTAATATAGATATTCCGAATGGAAAATTGGAATTGGAAGTATCTGAAGAAGAAATTAAAGCCAGATATAAGGAATGGAAAGCTCCGCAGCCCAGAATTACATGGGGATATCTTGGCAGATATGCAAGACTTGTATCATCAGCAAGCACAGGGGCAGTGCTTAAATAGTGTATAGATTATAGAGTAAAGATTATAGTTGGAAGAAAACAAAGTACAATTGATAGTTGAAAGATGAGTTAATTTAAATGTTTTAAAGTTATGTATTTAACTATAATCTATAATCTATTAACTACCAACTGCCTTTATTGGGAGGTATTTATGAAGCTTAATGGTTCTGAAATCCTTATAGAATGCTTGAAGGAGCAGGGTGTGGATATTGTATTCGGCTTCCCTGGAGGTCAGGCTATTATAATATATGATGCCTTATATAAAGCAAGTAACGACATAAGGCATATATTGACATCGCATGAACAGGGTGCTTCACATGCAGCCGACGGATATGCAAGAGCAACGGGTAAAGTCGGGGTCTGTATAGCAACCTCGGGTCCTGGAGCAACTAATCTTGTAACCGGAATAGCAACTGCTTATATGGATTCGGTGCCGATGGTCGCAATTACCGGTCAGGTGCCCACCAATCTTTTGGGAAAGGATTCCTTCCAGGAGGTTGATATCACCGGTATTACCATGCCTATTACAAAGCACAACTATATTGTAAAGGATGTTACAAAACTTGCGGACATAGTAAGAGAAGCATTTGTGATTGCAAGAGAGGGAAGACCGGGACCTGTATTGATTGATATCTGTAAGGATGTCACTGCGGCTGTCACTGATTTTGAACATAAACCTCTTAAAACGCCTGGGAAAAAGCCTGTTGACGTAACTCCTGAACAGATGGGTGAGGCAATAAGGGTAATTAATGAATCTAAAAAGCCGGTTATATTATCCGGCGGTGGTGTATCGATAGCCGGTGCAAACAAGGAAGTACTTGAGTTTTCCGAGAAAGCTGAGATTCCTGTAGCAACTTCTCTCATGGGATTGGGTTCTTTCCCTGGAGATCATGAATTATATACGGGTATGGTGGGTATGCATGGAACAAGAACCTCCAACCTTGCTGTCTCGGAAAGTGATTTGTTTATTGCAATAGGAGCCAGATTCAGCGATAGAATAATAAGCAATGTAAGCAGGTTTGCACCTAAAGCGAAAATAATGCATATTGATATAGATCCTGCTGAAATAGGTAAAAATATAAGCGTTCATTACCCCATGGTGGGAGATATAAAAGAAATTCTTGGTACTATTACAGACAGCATAGATAAAAAGAAGGATACAGATTGGAAAAGAAAAATAATTGGCTGGAAGGAAGAATTTCCTCTTAAATATATAAAAGACAGCAATGAGTTGAAGCCTCAATACATAATTGAAAGGATATATGAACTGACAAAAGGTGATGCTATTATAACAACAGAGGTTGGGCAAAATCAGATTTGGGCGGCTCAGTACTATAAGTATACTAAGCCAAGGCAGTTTATATCCTCAGGAGGACTGGGAACTATGGGGTACGGCCTGGGTGCATGTATCGGGGCCCAGCTTGGCAGACCTGACAAGAAGGTTATTAACATAGCTGGTGACGGCAGCTTCAGGATGAATCTCACTGAAATAGCCACTGCAGTTGAATATAAAGTACCCATCATTGTTGCCATTTTGAACAATCATGTATTGGGTATGGTCAGACAGTGGCAGGAATTGTTTTTCGGAGGAAGATATTCTTCTACTACCATAGACAGAGGGACGGATTTTGTAGCGCTTGCCGAGGCTTTCGGTGCCATAGGCATAAAGGTTACCAAGCCTGAAGAAGTAGATGCGGCTGTAACAAGAGCACTTTCCTCGAAGGATGTTCCAGTAGTAATTGATTTTGAAATAGATAAGGATGAGAAGGTATTTCCCATTGTACCTCCAGGTGCTCCTATTTATGAACTTATAGACGAATGATTTAAACTGGTGGTTATAAGTAAGTATAGCTTTGAAGATTAATGGAAATAATGTTTACCGATGACAATTTATATTGTTGCCGGTAAATATAAATACCTTGACTTTTCCTGAAATTTATGTTAAATTATTTTTGCTTCGTCTCAAAGGTTCTTTTTTTTATGCCAAAAACAATTATACCTTAGATATGCAGATCTGAAGCTGGAGGTGTTAAAATGAGAGTAAAGATTACGATGGCTTGTTCCGAATGCAAGCAAAGAAATTACAATGATATGAAGAACAAAAAGAATGACCCGGACAGGCTCGAAATGAGGAAGTATTGCAGATTTTGCCGTAAGCACACGGTTCATAAGGAAACCAAATAAAGTATTAATTTGATAGGATGTGTATATATGGCGGATGTCGTAAAAACATCAAAAATGAAAAATTCAGCTAAAGGTATGTCAAAATTTTTTAAAGACGTAAGACATGAATTAAAGAAGGTTATCTGGCCAAACAGGGCGCAGCTGATTAATAATACTGCAACCGTTTTGTTGGCTTGCCTTGTAATCGGTGCTGTTATTTGGGCATCCGATTGGGTTTTTACAAGTCTTGATAAACTTTTAGGGGTCTTAAAATAGCAAGGAGGACATAGGGCATAATGCAGCTTAATGATATGTCTGAAGGTGCAAAATGGTATGTTGTGCATACCTATTCTGGCTATGAGAATAAAGTTAAAGCCAACCTGGAGAAGATTGTTGAGAATAGAAGCATGCAGGAATATATTCTCGATATAGTCGTACCCATGGAGGAGCAAATAGAGATTAAGGACGGCAAAAAGAAAGCAACCTTGAAAAAGGTTTTTCCAGGTTACGTTCTTGTCAAGATGATCATGTCTGATGAATCATGGTATATTGTCAGAAATACCAGAGGAGTTACCGGTTTTGTAGGACCAGGATCAAAACCTGTCCCGCTCACCGATGATGAGATCAGAAGCATGGGCGTTGAGGAATTTGTACCTACTGTCGACTATGAAGTTGGTGACAATGTTAGAGTAGTTTCAGGTCCTCTTGAAAACTTTATTGGAATAGTTGAAGAAATCAACCTTGAAAAGAAAAAGGTTAGAGTTGCAGTATCCATGTTTGGAAGAGAAACTCCAGTGGAATTGGAACTCCCGCAAATACAGAAGATATGATAAGAGCAGCTGTCAATATAATTGACACGCTTTTGTTTATTGCCAATACATTATTGAAAACAAGGAATTTAATTCCTGTTTTATAAATAGCTATAAATTTGGGAGGTGGACTACAATGGCAAAGAAAATTGCAGGTTATGTAAAATTACAGATTCCTGCGGGAAAAGCAACTCCGGCTCCACCGGTTGGACCAGCTTTAGGACAGCACGGCGTAAACATTATGGGGTTTTGTAAGGAATTCAACGAAAGGACAGCTAAAGATGCAGGTTTGATAATTCCTGTTGTTATAACTGTTTATGCTGACAGATCCTTTACATTTATTACAAAGACTCCGCCAGCTTCAGTTCTTTTGAAGAAGGCATGTAAAATAGAAAGCGGTTCCGGTAAGCCTAACAAGGAAAAGGTAGCTAAGATTTCAATAGCTGAAGTCAGAAAGATTGCAGAATTGAAAATGCCTGACTTGAATGCAGCAAATATTGAATCGGCAGCCAGCATGATAGCTGGAACAGCAAGAAGTATGGGAATAGTAGTAGAAGAATAAGCGCTGCAAGCAGCGTAGGTTATAGGTTGAATAGGTAATAGGTAGAATTGGATTTAATAACCCATTCCACCCATTCCACCAATTCTACCCAATACCTGAATTTATGTGGGAGGGACTTAAGGTCCCGGAAAATTTACCACGAAGGAGATGAGATCATGTTTAGAGGAAAGAAGTATGAAGAAAGCTCCAAATTAATAGATAGATTGAAATTCTATGATCCTGCCGAAGCTCTTGATCTGGTTCAGAAAACCGCTAAAGCAAAGTTTGATGAAACAGTTGAAGCACATATAAGGTTGGGTGTTGACTCAAGACATGCCGACCAACAGGTAAGAGGTGCTGTTGTCCTTCCGCCTGGTACCGGTAAAAAGGTAAGAGTCCTTGTATTTGCCAAGGGCGACAAGGTAAAGGAAGCTGAACAGGGTGGAGCTGATTACGTAGGTGCAGAGGATCTTGTAGCAAAGATCCAGAACGAAAACTGGTTTGATTTTGATGTTGTTGTTGCAACTCCTGATATGATGGGTGTTGTAGGTAGACTGGGTAAAATTCTTGGTCCTAAAGGTTTAATGCCTAACCCGAAGGCTGGTACCGTTACAATGGATGTTGTAAAGGCAATAGCTGATATTAAAGCTGGTAAAATCGAGTACAGACTTGATAAAACCAACATAATTCACTGCCCGATAGGTAAAGCATCCTTCGGAGCAGAGAAGCTTGGTGACAACTTCCGTACTTTGATGGAAGCAATACTAAAGGCAAAACCGGCAGCAGCAAAAGGCCAGTATCTCAAGAGCGTTGTTGTTTCATCAACAATGGGACCTGGGATAAAGGTCAACCCAGTAAAAGTTGCTGACTAAAAAGTGTAATAAACGTCGTCTTACGGCGTCAGTCGTCGCTTTTAAAATGCTCACATATAAAAAATATGCTCCGCTTTTATAAGCTAGACTTCCTTGTAATACTCGTTTCTGACACTTTTTAAAGATTATATGGAATTATTCCTTTACAAACGTGAAAGAATAATGTATCATATTCAAGTGAATTGAATAAAGCATATGCCACAGACAGCAGGTGCGAAAGCGTAAATCCTGCCGAGGTGATAGATTAACCAAAGGTTAAAATACCCTTCATATGTCTGTGTGCATGTGAAGGGTTTTTGTTTTAAAAAATAGTTAGGAGTTCATAGTTCAGGGTTCAGAGTTAAGTTTCTTAAAACTCCCAACCCCTAACTCTCAACTCTCAACTTTAATTTATAGAAGGAGGTGTTATTTAAGTGCCTAGTGAAAAGACGCTTCAAGCTAAAAAGGAAGTTGTAAATGAATTATCTGAAAAGATAAAAGCTGCTAAAGCTATGGTGCTGGCTGATTACAGAGGACTTACAGTTGAACAGGATACTGAACTGAGAAGTGCTTTGAGAAAAGCCGGTGTTGAATACAAGGTTGTAAAGAATACTTTGACCAGACTTGCAGCCAAGGAAAACGGTCTTGATGGACTTGACTCATTCCTTAACGGACCTACAGCTGTTGCAATGAGTGATACCGATCCTGTTGCTCCGGCAAAGGTTATTTCAGAATACGCTAAAAAGTATGAGAAATTGGAAATGAAGGTCGGTGTTGTTGAAGGCAAGATAATTGATGTAAACGAAATCAAAGCTCTTGCAGATCTGCCGCCAAGAGAGGTATTGATAGCAAAGGTTCTCGGCGGATTCAATGCTCCTATATCCGGTTTCGTAAATGTTTTGAACGGAAATATCAGAGGTCTTGTAGTTGCTTTGAATGCAATTGCAGAACAGAAAGCAAATGCATAACTGCTTGAATTAAAACAGCTATTATGAAAATTAAGTTTAAAAAATAAAATATTATTTACTTGGAGGTAAATTAAAATGGCTAGTGAAAAAGTTACTAAATTAATTGAAGATGTTAAGGTATTAACAGTATTGGAACTTTCAGAATTGGTAAAGGCTCTTGAAGAAGAATTCGGAGTATCAGCAGCAGCTCCGGTTGCAGTAGCAGCAGCTCCTGCAGCAGGTGGCGCAGCAGCAGCTCCTGTAGAAGAGAAGACAGAATTCAATGTATTACTTAAAGAAGTTGGCGCAGACAAGATCAAGGTTATTAAAGTTGTTAGAGAAATAACCGGACTTGGACTTAAGGAAGCAAAAGACCTCGTTGACGGTGCACCAAGCACAATCAAAGAAAACGTTTCCAAAGAAGATGCAGCTGCTATGGAAGCTAAATTTAAGGAAGTTGGAGCAACTGTTGAAATTAAATAATTTCTCGGCTTAAAGTTCCAAATCGATTTAAGGTTGAATTCAAATTTAAAAAAAGTCAGAGTTTAAAATACTCTGACTTTTTTGCTTATAAAACTTGTAATTAAAAACACATTAAATTCCAAGGATTTTTTTAGTTGAGACCAATATTAAAACTTTGTTATAAAAAAAACAAAACCGTTGACAAGTTGCCCTCGGTATGTTAAAATTATAAACTGCGTTATAATTTGGATACTATTGTATAATAATGAATCAGAAACGCCACAAAAGCTTTAATATAGCTTAATTATAACATAAGGGAATAATTAAGACAATAAGTGTTAATAATATTTTAATAATTGTAAAATTTTCTAAATTTTATTATGTGCATATGTAGAATAAAATATACTTGTTGTAAATTTAGTAAAGTTTTATACATAAATAGCCGGGAAAAGGCTTTAGTTTTTTAATATCGAAAGGATTTTTGATGGTAAATTTTCAGGATTACTTTCTTTAATAATAGCAGATGTGATTGAAGGTTAAACCGGTATACGGCAGAATTATTTATTGCTTTTTTACTGCTGCCAAAGATCGTTTCCGCCTTTAATTAAAATCTTCTTTCAATATATATTTAAAAGCTTTTACTTTTTGTAAGCAGACCATGAATTATTTGGATTTTATACGAAATATAACTTATGAGGTGATAATTAATGGTACATCCCGTACAATTGGGTAGAAACACCAGAATGAGCTATTCCAAGATTGAAGAAGTTCTTGACATGCCTAATTTGATTGAGGTCCAGAAGAATTCCTATAAATGGTTCCTTGAAGAAGGCCTTAGAGAAGTTTTCAGAGATGTTTCTCCAATAACTGACTACACGGGCAATCTTATACTTGATTTCTTCGATTATTCACTGGACGACAACCCAAAGTACAGTGTAGAGGAATGTAAGGAGAGAGACGCTACGTTTTCAGCTCCTCTAAAGGCAAAAGTGCGTCTAATTAATAAGGAGACCGGTGAAGTTAAGGAACAGGAAATATTTATGGGTGATTTCCCGTTGATGACTGATAATGGTACCTTTATTATAAACGGAGCTGAAAGGGTTATCGTCAGCCAGCTTGTCAGATCGCCTGGAATATACTATTCCATGAAAATTGACAGGACAGGAGAAAAACTGTTTTCAAGCACTGTTATTCCTAACAGGGGTGCGTGGCTGGAATATGAAACCGATTCCAACGATGTTTTGTCTGTAAGAATCGACAGAACAAGAAAACTTCCTATAACTGTACTTTTGAGAGCACTTGGTTATGGTACCGATACTGAAATCATAGACCTTTTAGGTGACGATGAAAGAATAACGGCTACCATTCAAAAGGATAACGCTAAAACTACTGAAGAGGGCTTGCTTGAAATATATAAGAGATTAAGACCGGGCGAACCGCCTACAATTGACAGTGCACGCTCACTTATAAACAGCCTGTTCTTTGATCCGAAGAGATATGACCTCGCAAAAGTTGGAAGATTCAAGTTCAGCAAGAAACTTTCAATTGCGACAAGAATCAACGGGCAAAGAGCTGCAGAGAACATAGTAGATACATCTACAGGAGAAATAATTGTACCTGAAAATGAAATTATCAGCAGGCAAAAAGCTGCAACAATACAGAATTCAGGTATAAATTCAGTATGGATTGTTTCTGCCGACGGAAAGAAAATAAAAGTAATAGGAAATAATACAGTTGATATAAAAGCTTATGCCGATTTTGATGTAGCTGATATAGGAATAACCGAAAAGGTTAAATATGATGTTCTCATGAAAATTCTTGAAGAGAACAAATCAGAAGCGGAATTAAAAAAGGCCTTGAAGGAAAATTTGGATGAGCTTGTTCCCAAATACATAACAGTTGAAGATATAATCTCGTCTATTAATTATATCATTCACCTTGGCTATGGAGTTGGAAGTGTAGACGATATAGACCATCTGGGAAACAGAAGACTCCGTTCGGTAGGCGAGCTGCTGCAAAACCAGTTCAGAATAGGTCTTGCCAGAATGGAAAGAGTAGTAAGAGAAAGAATGACAATTCAGGACATTGATATAGTGACTCCGCAGGCATTGATCAATATCAGACCTGTAGCAGCTTCCATAAAAGAATTCTTTGGAAGCAGCCAGTTGTCACAATTCATGGATCAGACTAATCCTCTTGCAGAGCTTACTCACAAGAGAAGACTTAGTGCTTTGGGACCTGGAGGATTAAGCAGGGAAAGAGCCGGATTCGAAGTCAGAGACGTTCACCACTCGCATTATGGCCGTATGTGTCCTATAGAAACTCCTGAAGGACCTAACATAGGTCTTATCGGTTCATTAAGCACATATGCACGGATCAATGAATACGGCTTTATTGAAGCCCCGTACAGAAGGGTTGACAAAGAAAATCGTCTTGTAACTGATGAAATAGTATATCTCACTGCAGACGAAGAGGATGATTATTTTGTTGCACAGGCAAATGAACCTCTTGATGAAAATGGTAAGTTCAAATCAAAGAAGGTTGCAGTAAGGTATAAGGAAGAAATTCTTGAAATTGAAAGCAATAGGGTAGACTTCATGGATGTATCGCCTAAGCAGCTGGTTTCAGTAGCTACGGCAATGATACCATTCCTCGAAAATGATGACGCAAACCGTGCCCTTATGGGTTCCAACATGCAGCGTCAGGCCGTACCACTGGTAAGAACCGATGCTCCTATCATAGGAACTGGTATTGAATATAAGGCTGCAAAGGATTCAGGAGTTGTTGTTGTTGCTAAAAACGGCGGTATTGTAGACAAGGTTTCTGCAAGTGAGATAACTATTAAGACCGACAGCGGCAAAAAGGATGTATATAAACTTCTTAAATACCTTCGTTCCAACCAGGGTACTTGTATAAATCAAAGACCTATTGTCAGGAAGAATGAAAGAATTGAGAAGGGTGATGTAATTGCCGACGGACCTTCGACAGACAATGGAGAAATAGCTCTCGGCAGAAACATTCTGATAGCATTCATGACCTGGGAAGGTTACAACTACGAGGATGCTATCCTTATAAGTGAAAAGCTTGTTAAGGAAGACGTATTCACATCTATCCACATAGAGGAATATGAAGCCGAATCCAGGGATACAAAACTGGGACCTGAGGAAATAACAAGAGATATTCCAAATGTCAGTGAAGAATCCCTTAAGGACCTTGATGACAGAGGAATTATAAGAATAGGTGCGGAAGTCCGTGCCGGAGATATTCTGGTAGGAAAGGTTACACCTAAAGGTGAAACCGAGCTTACCGCCGAAGAAAGGCTCTTACGTGCAATCTTTGGTGAAAAGGCCAGAGAAGTAAGAGATACGTCATTGAGAGTACCTCATGGTGAATCGGGTATTATTGTAGATGTCAAGGTGTTTACACGTGAGAATGGAGATGAGCTGCCTCCGGGAGTAAATCAGCTGGTCAGAGTTTATATCGCTCAGAAGAGAAAGATTTCTGTCGGTGACAAAATGGCTGGTAGACATGGTAATAAGGGTGTTATTTCCAGAATACTTCCTGAAGAGGATATGCCGTTCCTGCCTGATGGTACGCCGCTTGAAATAGTATTGAATCCTCTGGGTGTTCCTTCACGTATGAATATCGGACAGGTGCTGGAAGTTCATCTTGGATATGCTGCAAAGGCTCTTGGATGGGAAATTGCTACACCTGTATTTGATGGAGCAACAGAAGATGACATAGTTGAAACTCTGAAAAAAGCCGGACTTTCAGAAGACGGTAAAACAGTACTTTATGACGGGAGAACCGGAGATGCATTTGATAACAGGGTTACCGTAGGATACATGTATATCCTCAAACTGGCTCACCTTGTTGATGATAAGATCCATGCCCGTTCAACCGGACCATACTCTCTGGTTACACAGCAGCCTCTCGGAGGTAAAGCGCAGTTTGGTGGACAGAGATTCGGAGAAATGGAAGTTTGGGCTCTAGAGGCATACGGAGCTGCATATACGCTGCAGGAGATACTTACTGTTAAATCCGATGATGTTGTGGGTAGGGTAAAGACATACGAAGCCATAGTAAAGGGTGAAAATGTGCCCGAACCAGGTATACCTGAGTCGTTCAAGGTTTTAATCAAGGAACTGCAGAGTCTGGCCCTGGATGTAAAGGTATACTCCGAGGAACAGGAAGAAATCGCAATCAAGGAATCTGTTGAGGATGAACTTGAAGAGCTCAATGTAAACATAGAGGGCAGAGAAGACGAAGGACCTCTTAATGATTATGACGAACTTGGTGAAGATACGATAGATGATGACCTCGAAATAGAAGATTTTGAACTTTCGGATCTGAGTACTGCAGATAATTTAGACGAAGGCCTTGTGGACGATCTGTTCTCTGATGAGGAAGAGTTCGACTCAGATGACTTCGATGACGAAATATAGGAAGGGGAGATTAAGCTATGTTTGAACTCAATAATTTTGACTCAATGAGAATTGGTTTAGCATCTCCGGAAAAAATAAGAGAATGGTCAAGAGGTGAAGTAAAAAAGCCCGAGACTATTAACTATAGAACCTTAAAGCCTGAAAGGGACGGTCTTTTCTGCGAGAGAATATTCGGACCCCAGAAGGACTGGGAATGTCACTGCGGAAAGTATAAAAGGATAAGATATAAGGGAATAGTCTGTGACAGGTGCGGCGTTGAAGTTACCCGTTCCAAGGTAAGAAGGGAAAGAATGGGTCATATAGAGCTTGCAGCTCCTGTTTCACATATCTGGTATTTCAAGGGAATACCCAGCAGAATGGGACTCATACTGGATATGTCCCCAAGAAACCTTGAAAAGATACTGTACTTTGCATCCTATGTTGTTATAGATCCGGGACAGACCCCGCTTTCAAAGAAACAGCTGCTCTCTGAGAAGGAATACAGGGACAGTGTTGAGAAATTCGGACATAAGTTCAAAGCCGGCATGGGTGCTGAGGCTATAAAAGAACTTCTGATGGAAATTGACCTTGAGAAGCTTTCAAAAGAAATGAGATCTGAAGCAAATGACTCCACAGGTCAGAAAAAAATCAGAACAATAAAGAGACTGGAAGTTGTAGAAGCATTCAGACTTTCAGGAAACAGACCCGATTGGATGATACTTGATGTAGTACCTGTAATTCCACCGGAACTCCGCCCTATGGTACAGCTGGATGGAGGCAGGTTTGCCACTTCAGATTTAAATGACCTTTACAGAAGAGTTATAAATAGAAACAACCGTCTAAAGAGACTGCTGGATCTTGGTGCTCCTGACATAATTGTAAGAAACGAAAAAAGAATGCTCCAGGAAGCAGTAGATGCACTTATTGACAACGGCAGAAGAGGAAGACCTGTAACAGGACCTGGAAACAGGCCGTTAAAGTCCCTCTCTGACATGCTTAAAGGTAAGCAGGGACGTTTCAGACAGAACCTCCTAGGTAAACGTGTTGACTATTCCGGCCGTTCGGTTATAGTTGTAGGTCCTGAACTCAAGATATATCAGTGCGGTCTTCCAAAGGAAATGGCTTTGGAATTGTTCAAGCCTTTTGTAATGAAAAAACTTGTAAATGACGGACTCGCCCATAATATAAAGAGCGCAAAGAGAATGGTTGAAAGAGTAAGAAACGAAGTCTGGGATGTGCTCGAAGAAGTTATCAAAGAGCATCCTGTTCTGCTGAACCGTGCTCCAACACTTCACAGACTTGGTATTCAGGCATTTGAACCTGTACTTGTAGAAGGCAGAGCTATTAAGCTGCATCCACTGGTTTGTACAGCTTACAACGCCGACTTCGACGGTGACCAGATGGCCGTACACGTACCGCTGTCCGCAGAAGCACAGGCAGAAGCCAGATTCCTTATGCTTTCTGCAAATAACCTGTTGAAACCGCAGGACGGAAAACCGGTTACTGTTCCTACACAGGATATGGTACTCGGAAGTTATTACCTAACAATAGAGAAAAGCGGAGAGCCGGGTGAAGGAAAAGTATTCGGATCCATGGATGAAGTTATAATGGCTTATTCAAATGGTTATCTTGGGCTTCATGCTCCTATCAAGGTTAGAATGACCAAGGAACAGGACGGAAAGCCGATCACCAAGCTGGCTGACGTAACTGCAGGCAAAATGCTGTTCAACGAAGCTATTCCACAGGATCTCGGTTTCGTAGACAGATCCAATCCAGATAACCTTTTCAAGCTGGAAATTGACTTCCTTGTCGACAGAAAAGGTCTTGGTAAGATCATAGATAAATGTATAAAAGCACATGGAACGACTGAAACTGCTATCCTGCTGGATAAAATCAAAGCACTGGGCTTCAAATATTCTACCAGGGGAGCAATTACAATCAGCGTTTCCGACATGGTAATTCCTGAAGTCAAAAAACGTTACCTGATGGAAACTGAAGAAAGAATCGAGAATATAATCAAACAGTATAAGAGAGGACTTATATCTGACGAAGAAAGATACAATTCAGTTATATCGGCTTGGACCGAAACAGTAGAAAATATTACTACCGCTCTTATGGATAACCTTGACAGATACAATCCGGTTTACATGATGGCACACTCCGGAGCGAGAGGTAACGTAAACCAGATAAGACAGCTGGCAGGTATGAGAGGACTTATGGCTGATACCTCAGGTAAAACCATTGAGATTCCTATAAAGGCAAATTTCCGTGAAGGTTTGAACGTTTTGGAATACTTCATATCAACTCATGGAGCCAGAAAAGGTCTTGCCGATACGGCACTTAGAACTGCAGACTCCGGTTACCTTACAAGAAGGCTTGTTGATGTAAGTCAGGATGTTATTGTAAGAGAACTGGATTGTGGTACCAAAAGGGGTATTGAGGTTGTAGATATAAAGGATGGCAGTGAAGTAATCGAAAGCTTTGCTGAAAGGCTTGTCGGAAGATATCCTGCAGAGCCTATTGTAAATCCGGCAACCGGCGAAGTTATAATAGGAACTGACAGAATGATCAGGGATAACGATGCAGATAAAATTATGAAGGCAGGCTTGAAAAAAGCAAAAATAAGATCAATACTTACATGCCATGCAGAATTCGGAGTTTGTGCAAAATGCTATGGTGCAAATCTTGCCACAGGCGGGGATGTAAATATAGGTGAAGCAGTAGGAATAATTGCCGCACAGTCCATAGGTGAACCTGGTACACAGCTTACAATGAGAACATTCCATACCGGAGGTGTTGCAGGAGACGATATCACACAGGGTCTCCCAAGGGTAGAGGAATTGTTTGAAGCAAGAAAGCCAAAGGGACTTGCAATTATTTCTGAAATAAAGGGTACCGTTAAAATAAGCGATACTAAAAAGAAGAGAGAAGTAATCATAACATCCGATGAAGGCGATGCCAGAACCTACCAGATACCATACGGCTCCAGAATAAAGGTTATCGAGGGAGATGTAGTTGAAGCCGGTGACGAACTCACCGAAGGTTCGGTCAACCCTCACGATATCCTGAAAATAAAGGGTATAAACGGTGTTCAGGCTTACCTCCTTCAGGAAGTGCAAAGAGTTTACCGACTCCAGGGTGTTGATATAAACGACAAGCATATAGAAGTTATAGTTAGACAGATGCTAAGAAAAGTAAAGATAGAAGATGCCGGCGATACAAATCTCCTTCCAGGCGGTCTTGTGGATATGTACGATTTCGAGGCTGAGAATGCCAAAGCAACTGCAGAAGGTTTAAGACCTGCAACAGGAAAGAGATCGCTGCTTGGAATTACAAAGGCATCACTTGCCACAGAATCATTCCTTTCTGCAGCGTCCTTCCAGGAAACAACAAGAGTTCTGACCGAAGCTGCTATTAAAGGAAAAATAGATCCGCTGGTAGGTTTGAAGGAAAATGTCATTATCGGTAAGCTGATACCTGCCGGTACAGGAATGAGCAGATATAAAGATATATCAATCAGTACGGTAGTAGAATAAAAAACAAGGGTTTGCCGTACCAACGGCAGACCCTTGTTTTTCATGAGCAGTTTATACTGATTGTTTATAAAACCCGTGAAGTCTTGACAAAGCAAAGCTGCGGATGATAAAATATTTCAGTGCGTAATTTGGAATGATTATTCCAGGGGTGAAAATTTTGCTTGATAGTTTAAAGAATAGAAACAAAACTATTGGTGTTAAGCAGACCCTTAGGGCTGCTGAGGATGGTTTGGCAGCTTCGGTGTTTATCGCAGCAGATGCTGACCCAAAGGTGGTTTCTAAGCTTAAGGAAATTTGTGAGACAAGTAAGATAGAAATAATCTATGCAGAAAATATGAAAGTACTGGGGAAAGCATGCGGTATAGATGTTGGCGCAGCTGCTGCCGCAGTGCTCAAATAAATTGCTAATTACCTATTGGCATGACAATTATATTGTCAATTGTCAATTTTTAATTGTATATTTTGTTGATGGGAGGTGAAGAAAAGGATGCCGACATTTAATCAGTTGGTAAGAAAAGGTAGAGAAGTTACTGAGAAAAAGTCTACTGCTCCTGCATTACAGAAGGGTTTAAACTCCCTTAAAAAACAGCCTGTTGATTTAAGCAGCCCGCAGAAGCGTGGAGTTTGTACCGTAGTTAAAACAACTACTCCAAAGAAGCCTAACTCAGCTTTGAGAAAGGTTGCAAGGGTACGTTTGACAAACGGTATCGAAGTAACAGCCTACATTCCAGGTATAGGACACAACCTGCAGGAACATAGTGTTGTTCTTATAAGGGGAGGTAGGGTTAAGGACCTGCCTGGCGTAAGGTATCATATCATAAGAGGAACTCTTGATACAGCAGGTGTTGCAAAAAGAATGCAGAGTCGTTCCAAATATGGTGCTAAAAGGCCAAAGGCCGGTGCAGTTAAGAAGTAAGCTCATATAACGTGCAGAGCACGCAATATGAAATTCAAAAGTGCCAGTACGTTGTTTTATATATTATATATAAATGATATGTACAGAGCGCTGACGACGGTTGGTATACCGCGAGTACCGATGATATACCGGGGGATAATAAAATATGAAATCCCCTAAAATTATCAAAAAGGAGGGAAGTAAGGTGCCAAGAAGAGGTCATGTACCTAAGAGAGACGTTTTGCCGGATCCGCTTTACAACGATAAAGTTGTTACTAAACTTATCAATAATATCATGATGGATGGTAAAAAGGGTGTAGCCCAGAAAATAATTTACGATGCTTTTGATATTATTAAGGAAAAGACCGGAAAAGAGCCGCAGGAAGTATTCGAACAGGCAATGAACAACATTATGCCTGTATTGGAGGTTAAGGCCAGAAGAGTTGGTGGTGCAACCTATCAGGTTCCTATGGAAGTCAGACCTGAAAGAAGGCAGGCTTTGGGATTGAGATGGTTGGTAACCTATTCTCGCGATAGAGGCGAGAGAACCATGAAGGAAAGACTGGCCGGCGAAATACTGGATGCTGTAAACAATCTTGGTGGAGCATACAAGAAAAAAGAAGATACTCACAAGATGGCAGAAGCAAACAAGGCATTCGCTCATTACAGATGGTAATATAAATTGACAATTGAGAATGGAGAATTGATAATTAGCTAATATTAATTCAATAATCCATTTTTATAAAATTGTCACAATAAAATATTTTAAAACGAGTTAGTAATTCTCAATTGTCAATTCTCAATTGTCAATTGAAATACGACTATCGTGACACGAAAGGAGGAAGTAAAATGCCCAGGCAGTACAGTTTGGAAAATACCAGAAACATCGGTATCATGGCACATATAGATGCCGGAAAAACAACCACTACTGAACGTATTCTGTTTTATACAGGAAGATTGCATAAGATGGGAGAGGTTCATGAAGGCGCTGCAACGATGGACTGGATGGAACAAGAGCAGGAAAGAGGTATCACAATTACTTCAGCTGCCACTACTGCAGAATGGAAAGGCAATAGAATCAATATTATTGATACGCCGGGGCACGTTGACTTCACGGTTGAAGTTGAAAGGTCACTTCGCGTTCTCGATGGTTCAGTAACAGTTTTCTGTGCAAAGGGAGGCGTTGAACCCCAGTCTGAAACCGTATGGAGACAGGCTGACAATTATAATGTTCCCCGACTTGCATATGTAAATAAAATGGACATTATGGGTGCAGATTTTTATAACTGTATACAAATGATGAAGGATAGACTTAAAGCAAATGCTGTTCCGATTCAGTTGCCCATAGGAAAAGAGGATAATTTTCAGGGTATAGTGGATATTGTAACCCTCAAGGCTTTTTTCTTCAAAGACGATCTTGGGAAAATTATTGAAGAAGGGCCTATACCTGACGATATGAAAGAAATGGTTAAAGAATATCGTAATGGTTTACTCGAAGCTGTTGCTGAACTAGATGAAGAATTAATGATGAAATACCTTGAAGGCGAAGAACTTACCGAGGAAGAAATACGTGAAGGTATCAGAAAGGCTACTATAGCTGTTAAGATGATTCCGGTAACATGCGGTTCATCATACAGAAACAAGGGTGTACAACAGCTGCTTAACGCAGTTATTGATTACATGCCTTCACCGCTTGATGTTCCACCTATAAAGGGTGTTTCACCTGACGATGCTGATGAGGAATTGGAAAGACCTGCAGATGATGACGGACCATTCTCAGCTTTGGCTTTCAAAATTATGGCAGACCCTTATGTTGGAAAGCTTTGCTTCTTTAGAGTATATTCCGGTAAATTAAGTAACGGTTCCTATATTCTTAACTCTACAAAGAACAAGAGAGAGAGAGTAGGAAGAATACTTCAGATGCATGCAAACCACAGGGAAGAAATAGAGATGGTTTACTCAGGTGATATCGCTGCTGCAGTAGGATTGAAGGATACAACTACCGGAGATACCCTCTGCGATGATACCAATCCTGTAATTCTTGAGTCTATGGAATTCCCGGAACCGGTTATTCATGTTGCAATTGAACCAAAAACAAAAGCAGGACAGGAAAAAATGGGTCTTGCACTTGCAAAACTGGCTGAAGAGGATCCGACTTTTAAAACTCACACAGATCCTGAAACAGGTCAAACAATTATTGCGGGTATGGGAGAACTGCATCTTGAAATAATTGTAGACCGTATGATGAGGGAATTCAAGGTTGAGGCCAATGTCGGTAAACCTCAGGTTTCATATAAGGAAACCATACGTAAGGCTGTTAAGGCAGAAGGTAAATTTGTAAGACAATCAGGTGGTAGAGGACAATACGGACATTGCTGGATCGAACTGGAACCACAGGAACCAGGTACAGGTTTCATCTTTGAAAACAAGATTGTTGGAGGAGTTATTCCGAAAGAGTATATTCCTGCAATAGAAGCCGGTATAGAGGATGCTATGAACAATGGCGTACTTGGCGGATATCAGGTGCTTGATATAAAAGCAAGACTTGTAGACGGTTCGTACCACGAAGTTGACTCTTCAGAGATGGCATTCAAAATTGCAGGATCCATGGCTTTCAAGGAAGGCTGCCGCAAGGCCGACCCAACATTACTCGAACCTATTATGAGAGTTGATGTTGTTGTACCTGAAGAATACATGGGTGATGTAATGGGTGATTTGAACTCAAGAAGAGGCAGAATTGAAGGAATGGAGGCAAGGGCAGGTGCTCAGGTAATAACTGCGCATGTTCCTTTGGCTGAAATGTTCGGATATGCAACCGATCTTCGTTCAAAAACCCAGGGTAGAGGAGTTTACTCAATGCAGTTCGGCCACTATGACGAGGTTCCGAGAAGCATTCAGGAAACCGTCTTAAAGAAATAATTATATCTTTCGAATGTATTATGCAGTATATTGCAATAATGCAAATATATGTGTAAAATATTCATGGACTGTAAACTTTTGCAATGGCTGTACATATACAGTTTTGTGCAGCCATAGCTTCAGTTGCAGGAAATAAGTTAAAAATATTTCCTGCAGTTATATAAGTTGAACTAAGATTTTAATATTAATTATGTCCCTAAGGCCGGACATAATAGAATTTTCAATGAACTTAGTACAACTTATTACAGATGTAATAAAATGAAGTAAAAACTAAATTGATGCTATTTGCATTTGGCTTTAGAAATGCAAATATTGTATAAGAAATTTACTTCATTTTATCTAGATCAAAAATAAAATAATTAATAAATCTACTTTATCAGTATTGCTTACTGAAAAAAAGGAGGAGAATTTAATAATGGCAAAAGCTAAATATGAAAGAAGTAAACCCCACGTAAATATCGGTACTATAGGTCACGTTGACCACGGTAAGACTACTTTGACAGCAGCCATCACTAAGGTATTGGGTTTTCAGGGTAAAGCAGAATTCATGGCATATGACATGATAGATAAAGCTCCTGAAGAAAGAGAAAGAGGTATTACTATTAATACCGCTCACGTTGAATACCAGACAGAAAACAGACACTATGCTCACGTTGACTGCCCAGGCCATGCCGACTATGTTAAGAACATGATTACAGGTGCAGCTCAGATGGATGGTGCTATACTCGTTGTTTCCGCAGCTGACGGCCCGATGCCCCAGACAAGAGAACATATTCTTTTGGCTGGTCAGGTTGGTGTACCATACATAGTTGTTTTCTTAAACAAGTGTGATATGGTTGATGATGAAGAACTAATAGAATTAGTTGAGATGGAGCTCAGAGAATTACTCAGTTCATATGACTTCAACGGAGATGAAACTCCGATAGTTAGAGGTTCTGCACTTAAGGCTCTGGAATGTACTTCAAAAGATACAAGCGCTCCTGAGTACAAGTGTATATTTGATCTGATGGACGTTGTTGATAAGTATATTCCAACTCCTGAAAGAGCAACAGACAAGCCTTTCATACTCCCAGTCGAAGATGTATTCTCCATCACCGGCCGTGGTACAGTTGCTACAGGTAGGGTTGAAAGAGGAGTAGTTAAGGTAGGAGACGAAGTTGAAATAGTTGGTTTGATGGATGCTCCAAGAAAGACTGTTGTTACCGGAGTTGAAATGTTCAGAAAGCTTCTTGATCAGGCAGTTGCAGGTGATAACATTGGTGTTCTCTTAAGAGGCATCCAGAGAAATGAAGTTGAAAGAGGACAGGTTCTTGCTAAACCAGGTTCCATTAAGCCTCACACTCATTTCAAGAGCCAGGTTTACGTTCTGACTAAAGAAGAAGGCGGAAGACATACTCCTTTCTTCAATGGTTACAGACCTCAGTTCTATTTCAGAACTACAGACGTTACAGGTGTTGCAGAACTTCCTCAGGGAACTGAAATGTGCATGCCTGGTGACCATATCGGAATGACTATCAAGCTCATAACTCCAATAGCTATGGAAGCTGGTTTGAAGTTCGCTATCCGTGAAGGTGGAAGAACAGTTGGTTCAGGTTCCGTTACAGAAATAATTGAATAATTTCAATTAAACCATAAAGGCCGGTATTTAATACCGGCCTTTAGTTATTTTTAGTGATGAAATTTATATTTGGATAATTACATTCTTGATCATTGTAGGGAACGGTGGGGGCACCGTTCCCTACAAAACCCAATTAATATTTAATTTCAGGATGGGGCTGCTATTCTGTTAATTTATGAATCTTTTTTTACGAAACCTGTATCAATCCTGCCTTTATCAATGCCAGACGTACCTGATATCCAACTATGGACGCCAGAAGCAGCTTAAATGCATCTGCCGGAATAAACAGCAGCATACCGTTAAAAGCAGAAACCAGGCCGATTTTTGTCGTTAATGAAAGCCAGACTGTTCCAATCACATAGCATACGGCAAGTCCTGCAAGCATTATGCCAAATATCTTGACTATGCTAATTTTCTTTATACTTTCCATTGCATAACCTATAATAAAAGCAACTGCCGGAAAGCTGAGCAGAAAGCCTCCCAGAGGACCGGCCATTACAGCAAATCCGGACTGACCGCCTGCAAATACTGGAAGTCCTATTATACCCAGCAAAATATACACTACCTGGGAATATGCGCCGCATTTGCTTCCCAATATTACTGCCGATAAAAAAACTATAAAAGTTTGCAGTGTAAATGGAACTGCCGGTAGTATCGGATTGTTGACGGACAAAGGTGATAAAACTGCGGTAATTGCAGCAAAAAATCCAATTAAAACAATTTCCTTAACAGATAGCTTCATGTATCCTCCATTGTAAACCAATATCACTAAACAAGTTTACAAATAAATATAATATATGTGGCATGATATGTCAATATTAATATGTAGTAACCCACGAATCTATCCTGACTGAAGGGCAGCGGAGGGGATCCCTTATAGAGGGTGAGTGAGGCGAAGGCGTTAAAAACAATGCTATTATTAAGGAAATAGGGTTTTGATTTGTAAAATATCATGTAAATTGATATAATCACATTTAGTAAAATTAATACAGTTAGAGGAGTGCAGTAGAGTGAAGTGGCTTGACAGGCTGGAAAGAAAATTCGGACGTTTTGCGATAAAAGGATTGATGTATTATATTGTAATACTGAACGCTGTTGTATTTTTGCTTATGCATATTGATAATCAAAAGGCCTACACTATTTTAGATAAATTGATGCTCGATCCGAGTCGTGTTTTACACGGTGAGGTATGGAGGATATTCTCTTTTGTTTTAATACCACCTGACACAAGTTCACCGTTCTGGATAATATTTGTACTCTATTTTTACTATATGATTGGAACTGCCTTGGAACATGAATGGGGCAGTTTTAAATTCAATGTATATTATCTAATAGGAATTCTTGTAACAGCAGCAGCATCCTTTATTACAGGTATTGGAAGTACGGCACTTTACCTTAATTTATCGCTCTTTCTCGCTTTTGCATATATATATCCAAATTACGAGATTCTTCTCTTTTTCATATTACCTGTCAAGGTAAAATACCTGGCTTGGATTGAAGTCGGTTATGTCGTATATGCAGTTATTACAGAACCGTTATATATGAAAATAGCCGCTATTGTATCACTTCTCAACTTTGTTATCTTCTTTGGCAAGGCTATTATAACTCATACTTCGGTAAAAAGGTCATCCTATTATAACAGGAGCAGGTTTAATGCAAATATTCCCAAAAACTTTACTTTGCATAAATGTGTTATTTGTGGTGTGACCGAAAAAGAGAATCCGAAAATGGAATTCAGATACTGCAATGACTGTGAAGGCGATTATGAATATTGTATGGATCATCTATACACCCATCAGCATGTAAAAAAATAAACCACCTATAAATATGTCAGTTCTCCAAGCAGCGAATCAGCTGCAACTTCAATTGAGGACAAACTGCCAGTATGCAGGAGATAATGGCTTCTTCTTCGGAATTACCAGGAATGGCTGTTGAATTAAAAGAGATAACTCAGAACTTTATAGTTTAGAATAGTTTTTTAGGGGAAAATATACACTAGCTTATAAGATAATTCTGTTATACTTAAAATAAATCCATTGTGAAAGCGAGGAAATAAAATTGCTTAACGTTAAAGGTCAAATTTACTGGACAGGAATAAAGGACTGGGAATTAAGACGTTTCCATGGGCATGAGCTTTCAACCCATAGGGGTTCTACATATAATTCATATATTATAAAAGACGAAAAAACCGTATTGGTAGACACGGTATGGGATCCTTACAAGGAACATTTTGTTGAAGAACTTGAACGGGATGTAGGACTTAAGAATATTGATGCCATTGTCATAAACCACAACGAGCCTGATCATGGCGGAAGTCTGGGCTATCTCATGTCTAAGATTCCGGGAACACCAATTTACTGTACCAAAAATGGTGCTGAAATAATTAAAAGGCACTTTCACCAGGATTGGAATTTTAATATTGTTAAAACCGGAGACACCTTGAAGATAGGAAAATATGAACTGCTTTTTATTGAAATGCAGATGATACACTGGCCGGATAGTATGATGACTTATGTAAAAGGAGAAAATGTTCTGCTATCAAATGATGCATTTGGACAGCATTATGCTCCAAAGTCACTTTTTAATGATGAAGTTGATACATGTGAACTCTATCAGGAGGCAATAAAATATTTTGCAAACATTCTGACACCCTATATTCCCTTAATAATAAAAAAGATTGACCAGTTTAGGAGCTTGAATCTTCAGGTAGACATAATTGCGCCGAGCCACGGTGTTATCTGGAGGGAAAATCCGCTTCAGATAGTGGACAAGTATTATGAATGGTGCAATAAATATGATGAAGGTAATGTTATTATAGTATATGATACTATGTATAATGCAACAAAGAGTATGGCTGAAGCCATAGCTCAAGGGATTCAGGAAGAAGGAATTCAGATCAAGCTATTCAATTCATCTCTAACAGATCAGAGTGATTTGCTTACCGAACTGTTTAAGGCAAAAGGAATAGTTATAGGCAGCTGTACTGTGAATAATACTGTTTTACGTTCAATAGCTGCACTTTTGGACGAAATAAAAGGGCATAAATTAAAAAACAAATTC